>DCHL01000032.1 GCA_002317595.1 Lachnospiraceae bacterium UBA1753
GCAGAAACATACATCCTCCGTTGCACAAAAGTAACCTGTGGAGCCGAGAGTGCAACGGAGCGAGCAGAAACATACATCCTCCGTTGCACAAAAGTAACCTAGTTAAGTAGGCGAAAGGCAACGAAAAAGGAGAAATCTCCAATTCACGTTGCCCCTCCCAATCTACCGGTCATACTTTCTCTACCAGACAAATTCGTCTCTGCTTTTCTCCTTAACTGTCCTAATTTCCACACAATTCCCCCACAGGAACAGGTATCACAGCTTTGTCTTCAATGCCCTCATTGAATTGAGGATTGCAATCACCGCAACACCGACATCGGCAAATACAGCAGCCCACATGTTCACGATTCCCACGGCGCTAAGTACAAGTACCAGGAACTTAACTGCAAGTGCGAACACGATGTTCTGCCTTACGATTGCAAGTGTTCTCCTTGAAACCTTTACTACCGAAGCAATTTTTCTCACATCGTCATCCATAAGGACTATGTCGGCAGCCTCAATGGCAGCGTCCGAGCCCATGGAACCCATCGCGATTCCAACGTCCGCTCTTGTAAGAACTGGAGCATCGTTGATTCCATCTCCGACAAAGGCAAGCCTTCTTCCCTCTGGAAGTTCCTTGATAAGTCCTTCGACTCTGTCAACCTTGTCACCGGGGAGGAGTTCCGCATGGTACTCATCAATTCCAATCTGTGATGCTATGCCAGATGCCGCCTTCTCGCGGTCGCCGGTGAGCATTACAGTCTTCCTGATTCCAACCTTCTTCATATCAGAGAGTGCCTTCTGAACGCCATCCTTCACGGTGTCGGATATAACGATGGCTCCCTGGTACTTTCTGTCCTTCGCAACATAGATTACAGTACCGATTTCCTCGCACACTGCGAACTCGATGTTCTCAGCCCTCATGAGCTTCGCGTTTCCAAGAAGCACCCTGCTTCCGTCAACTGTGACATCCACGCCGTGGCCTGCTGCTTCCTTGGCATTTTCCGCGCGACCCGCATCAGCCTTCGCGCCAGTCCGCTCAATGTAAGCATCTTCAACAGATGCAGCGATGGGGTGGGTCGAATACGACTCTCCAATTGCTGCAAGTTCAAGAAGCTCATCCTCGCTCACTCCATCAGCAGGAAGAATCTGGCTCACCTTGAATTCACCCTTTGTGAGTGTTCCTGTCTTGTCAAACACGATTGTGTCAACATTCGACATAAGCTCCAGGTAATTTGACCCCTTCACAAGTACACCGATCTTAGACGCAGCACCGATTCCGCCAAAGAATCCAAGCGGCACCGAAATAACCAGCGCACAAGGACAGGATACAACCAGGAAGGTGCAGGCCCTAAGCAGCCAGGTTGGAATTGAAGCAGTTCCGCCGCCTGAAAGGACAGGTCCCAACACCGCCAGAAGCAGTGCTGAGATTGTAACTGCAGGTGTGTAATACCTTGCAAATCTTGTGATAAAATTCTCGACGTTTGCCTTCTTCTCGCTGGCGTTCTCAACAAGCTCAAGAATTTTTGCCACAGTTGAATCATCATATTCCTTGGTAGTTCTTGCCCTAAGAGTACCACTTCCATTCACGCAGCCGCTGATGATATCGTCCCCAGCAACAGCCCGCCGAGGAACTGATTCACCTGTCAGTGCCGAGGTATCAAGCATCGACTCGCCCTCGATTACAACCGCATCAAGGGGCACCTTCTCGCCTGGCCTGATAACGATGATGCTTCCAATCTCCACGTCATCAGGATCCACCTGCTCTATCTGCCCCTCCACCTCGACGTTCGCAAACTCAGGTGCAATCTCCATCATCTCGGAAATCGCCTGGCGCGACTTGCCGACCGCATAGCTCTGGAACAGCTCGCCCACCTGGTAGAACAGCATAACCGCCACGGACTCCGAGAACTCCTGCGCACCGAAGGCTCCGAGAGTAGCAATCATCATAAGGAAGTTCTCATCAAAAACCTGTCCGTTTCTGATGTTCTTGAGCGCCTTTTTCACGATGTCATAGCCAATTATCACATAGGGCACCAGGAATACCACAATCGTCAGCACAAGTGGCCACTCTTCCATCATTCCCATATGTTCCATAATCAGCAGTGGAAAAAATATTGCCGCTGTGATCAGTATTCTTATTAACATTCTAACATTCTTCTTACTCATGATTTAATCCTCGGTGTTTCCGTTGGTTCACATAACTCTTTAGGTCTTCTATCGGGTTGCGCAACTCTTCAAGCTTTTTACCTCAGTTAGTTTACATAATTCAAATATCTTGTAAGTTCTCTACGGTTTACATAATTCAAATAGCATGTTGTGCCCTGCTGGTTTACATAATTATCTTGCAATCAGGCTCAACCTTCGCGATACATGCCTTGGCTGCCTCAATTACGGCATCCATCTTTTCCTCATCAGCCTCGATTGTGAGCTTCTGTGCGATAAAGCTGACTGATGCATCCTTTACATCAGGAAGCTCCTTAATTGCCGCCTCCATCTTTGCAGCGCAGTTTGCACAATCCAGATCCTCAAGCTTAAATTTCTTCTTCATTTTGTTTCTCTCCTTTTTTGATAATTTATTTTTTTGTAATTACAATGGCACCTATTATAGTGTCACTAATGCTTTCATTTTGATTGAACACTCATTTTCGCTGTTTACATAATTTCATTGACATAATATTTAGTTATGTCATCTGTGATATGGTTGCCCTGCTTCATGCCTCATTCGTATGCATTCCACTCCTGCACCTCTCATTCATGTGCATTCCACTCCTGCGCCTCTCACTCAAGAACATGCTCCATACCCTGCGCAATCATAGACCTCACATGGTCATCAGCGAGTGAGTAAATGATTGACTTGCCTTCTCTTCTTCCGATTGCCAGTTTAGCCTTCTTCAGAATTGAGAGCTGATGTGATACCGCCGACTGTGTCATCTCAAGCGATTCAGCTATCTCACCCACAGGCATCTCCTTCTCAGAGAGTGCCAGCAGAATCCTAAGCCTCGAATAATCCCCAAAGACCTTAAACAGCTCAGCCAGGTCATAAATACTTTCGTTGTTCCTTTCTTCCATGTCTGTACCCT
>DCHL01000114.1:0-4213 GCA_002317595.1 Lachnospiraceae bacterium UBA1753
TTTACATATCCAAAATACAAAACAGAGCAGATTGTGATAGCTTTCTTTGGTATCTTTTATGTGGCGATGATGCTTTCATATGTATATCAGACAAGAATGCTTAACAATGGGGTATTCCTTGTGTGGCTAATTTTCCTCTGTTCATGGGGTGCTGACACATGTGCATACATATTTGGAAAGCTTTTTGGAAAACATAAGATGTCACCTAAGTTAAGCCCAAAGAAATCAATTGAGGGTGCCATAGGTGGAGTTGCTGGTGCAATGTTTTTCTGTTTCCTGTTCCTTAATGTTTTCAAAAAATACATGACATTTGATAGCAGGGAAAGATTAATTATAATTGTCATCGGTGGTGTCTGTGCATTGGTTTCAATGGTCGGAGATCTTGCTGCATCTGCAATAAAGAGAAATTACGACATAAAGGATTATGGGACATTAATTCCTGGTCATGGTGGTATACTCGACAGATTTGACAGCGTTATTTTTATAGCTCCTATTGTATATACATTGATTTATTACGCTATTGCAACAGTTAAGTAAGGTAATTTAAATGAAAAAGATTTCTATTTTAGGCTCTACAGGTTCAATTGGAACACAGACTCTTGAGATTGTAAGAGAAAAGCCGGGCGAGTTTAATGTTACGGCGCTTGCGGCAGGTAAGAATGTTGACCTCATAGAGGCGCAGATTCGTGAGTTTAAGCCCAGGGTGGCAGCTCTCTATGATGAGAAGGCGGCTGCTGAGCTTAAGGTGCGGGTGGCAGATACAGATACGGTGGTATATACAGGAATGGACGGTCTGCTTGAGGTCTCAACAGAGGCTGATGCACAGATTCTCGTGACGGGAATTGTTGGAATGATCGGCATACAACCCACCATCGCTGCAATCAAGGCAGGAAAGACCATTGCGCTTGCCAACAAGGAGACACTTGTGACTGCCGGTCACATCATCATGCCTCTGGCAGCACAGATGGGAGTCAGTATTCTGCCTGTGGATTCTGAGCATTCAGCTATTTTCCAGTCTCTTCAGGGAAATAAGCACGAGCAGGTTGAGAAGATTCTTCTCACTGCTTCGGGAGGACCCTTCAGAGGCAAGAAGAGAGAAGAACTTGAAAATGTGGATCTTGCAGCCGTTCTCAATCACCCAAACTGGGTAATGGGCAAAAAGGTTACGATTGATTCTGCAAGCCTCTGCAACAAGGGACTTGAAGTCATGGAGGCAGCCTGGCTGTTTGATGTGGACCTCGATATGATTCAGGTGCTTATTCATCCCCAGTCAATTCTTCATTCGGCAGTTCAGTACACGGACGGAGCAGTGATGGGACAGCTTGGAACACCTGATATGAAGCTTCCTATTCAGTATGCCCTGACATATCCTGACAGGGAATATCTCGGCGGCAAGAGAGTGGACCTCTTTGAACTTCAGGCGCTGACCTTTGAGAAGCCTGACACAGATACCTTCAGAGGACTTGCCCTTGCTTACAGGGCTGCGCGCACTGGCGGTAGCCTTCCTACAGTATTTAATGCGGCAAATGAGATGGCGGTTAAGCTTCTTCTTGGCGGCCAGATCAGGTTCCTTCAGATTCCGGATATCATTGAGGAAGCCATGGACAAGCATAGCGTCGTGGCAGCTCCTGACGTTGAGACAATTCTTGCTGCTGAGGCGGAGGTGTACCGCGTGATTACCGAGAAGTATGGTCTCTAATGGCGGACTCTGGCCGAAATATTGTTATGTAAACTAAAATCGATTTGATTCATTGGAGTTATGTTAACATAATGGCTGATTTAATCATTAAAGCACTACTTTTTGTAGTGATGTTCGCCCTTATTATTATCGTTCATGAGGGCGGACATTTTTTACTCGGAAAAAAGAATAATATCGGAGTTCGTGAGTTCTCCATTGGCTTTGGCCCTACTTTGTTTGGCGTAAACTACCATGGCACTAAATATGCACTTCACCTCTTTCCTTTCGGCGGAGCCTGTATGTTTGAGGGTATGGATGGCAGCTATGGCATTGATGAAGACGATGACGAGGATAATGACGATATTGATGTTGCTGTCGATGAGAGAGAGGCACTTGCTGATGAAGCATTGCAGTACTCGGAGGGGACAGTTCCTTTTCCTGCTGCAGGCGTCTGGGCAAGGATTGCTACCGTGGTTGCAGGTCCTGTCGGTAATTTTTTACTCGCATTCTTCCTGTCCCTGTTCATCATAGGCTCAATAGGCTACGACAAGCCTGAGATTGCCGGGGTAATAGAAGGATACCCGGCAGCTACAGCTGGTCTTCAGGAGGGGGACGTGATTAAGAGCATCGGCGGCCACAAGATTGTGGTTTACAGGGACATCAGTGCTTATACCATGTTCTTCCGGGAGAAGAGTGCTGAGGTTGTATATGAGAGGGACGGAAAGGATTATTCGACGGTTCTGACGCCTCTTTACAGTGAGAGCGATGGAAGATATCTGTTCGGCATTGCAGGATATAAGGGCAGGGTTAAGGCTAATCCTCTCGAGGTTGTCAGATATTCTGTGCATGAAGTCTATTACTGGATTGACATTACATACAAGAGTCTCGGCATGATGTTCCAGGGGCGCGTGAAGGCTGATGATCTGGCAGGTCCTGTGGGCGTTGCCAAGGTTGTGGGGGATACCTACGACGAGGCTAAGCCAGATGGGATATTTTATATCTGGCTTAATATGCTCAATCTGACAATACTTCTCTCGGCTAATCTGGGAGTCATGAATCTGCTGCCTATTCCGGCACTAGATGGCGGTCGACTGGTTTTCCTTGTGATCGAGGTCATCAGGGGCAAGCCGATTGATCAGGAGAAGGAGGCAATGATACATTTCGCAGGAATAATGGTCATTCTTGCGCTGATGGTGTTTGTGATGTTCAATGACATTGGCAGGTTCTTCAGGCATTGATGATAAAGCCGCGCTGATGATCAGTAAGTTGATGATCAATAAGTTGAAGTGTTATGTCAACCTGATGTTATGTTAACTTGTGTCGTAAAATATAAACATTCTTTTGTTAAGAATCCCGACTTTCGTGGTCGGGATTTTTTTGTTATGCTTATCTGACTTTCACTGATGCTTTCGCATCATTTTTTCCACGGAGAATACAATTTAAGAGGTGAAGTTTGCTATCTGGGAGATATGAGATCCTACGGCCTATTGGCGCCGGAGGAATGGGTGTTGTATACCTTGCGCTTGATAAAAAACTGGATAAGAAGTGGGCAGTCAAAGAAATTCGGCTGAATAAGGAACTGATGACTGCAGGGGCTAAGGAGATTGAAAGCGTCAGGGCAGAACTCTGGGCACTAAAGAGCCTCGATTACAAGAGTCTTCCTCGGATAGTGGATGTGTTCTGGGAGCGGGAATCTGCTTATCTTGTAATGGATCTTGTGGAGGGTGAGAACCTAAGGGACATGGCAGAAAGGATGGGGGGACTCCCTCAGGATGCGGCCGTGGCTGTGGGGACCCAGCTGGCTGACACGCTAAATTACCTGCATTCCAGGACGGAGCCTGTGATTTACAGGGATTTGAAGCCCTCCAATGTGGTGGTGAAGAGCGATGGAAGCATAATGCTTGTGGATCTCGGGGCCAGCAGGCTCCTTAGTGAAGTTGCAAGTGCGAGCTCTGAGGGTACAAGGCGGTATGCATCGCCGGAGCAGCTTTCGGGAACTGTAGATGAGCGCTCGGATATTTTTTCCCTTGGAAGACTTCTTCAGGTGGTTACAGGTGACAGGAAGTGTTCACGTGGGTTTAGGAGGGTGATAAGAAAATGCACACGGGAGAACCCCAAAGAGCGCTACCAGTCCGCTCTTGAGGTGGGGAAAGCCCTTGCAAGGCTTGAAGGACAGCGGCGACAGAGAGGGACCGTGATTGGGATTGCTACAGTTGTTTTAGTGTGCATCTGCCTTGGAGACTGTGGCCTTTCGAGGGATGAAGCGGCACCTGCCGTGGAAATAGAAGAAGAGGGTAAACTGGGACTGAATGATTATGCGGGGATGGCGCGGGAACGGCAGGAGGCGGCAAGACAGCTTCTTGTGGAGGAGAATTATTCCCAGGTGTCCCTTGGGAGGGCAATTCTGCTTCTTGAGGAATCAGAGAAGCTGCTTGAGAAAACGGAAAGGAGTGAAACGATGGAATGCAGGATAGAGAATCTGTCGATGCTGTCAACAATCTATAAGCTGCTGGGGCAGAAGGACAGCACGAGTAG
>DCHL01000114.1:4307-18053 GCA_002317595.1 Lachnospiraceae bacterium UBA1753
TACAGGCTTAAGCTTTCAGACCTTGTGGGAATGAAGCAGGAGCAGGGGGATACGGACGAGGCAATTAAGATGCTTGAGGAATGGGAGAGGGAGAACCCGGGGACAGGGAAGGAACTGTATTATGCCCATATGACAATGCTGCTCGAAGAGGAGGGCAATGAGGCTGCTGTCAATAGACTGTTTTCGCAAATGCAGTCGATGAAGGAAGTGACACAGGATTTTCGTTTTGCCGATTTTGCGGGACGTGTGCACAAATATCTTGGGAGGTAAGGAAGAAGTGTCAGATATTGGAAAAATAATAAAGGAAATGATAGTGATGATCGTAGCGACTGCTGTGATTGCATTTATTTTTTCCGCGCTTGAATTTGTAGGACTGATGGCAGCAGAACTGCCGCTTAGGATGGAGGATGAGGATGGGTGCATTGTAACCACGGTGGATGACTACTATGTTACGGACCGGGCAGTGACTTTTGTGATTGATAATGAACTGGTGCCTGATGGTAGAGTGGTTGCGTACAGTTCCAGAAGGGATAGTGAACCGGAGTCTGCCCTGCTGCCGATTGAAGGCGGGCGGCTGCGTGTTGAGCCAGATATAGGGCATGGGTACAGCTTCAGATTCTATCTGTATTCGGAGGATGATGGGGACTGTACTGGCCTTCAGGGGGAAGGACAGTTCTATGGGGTTTATTTTGAGGAGGATAATTCTCCGCCGGATGCTTCCTTTGAAGCCAGGATTGTTGAGAGCGATGGTGAAAAGTATTATGTAGCTGGAGAGGCCCCCGTGCTGGCAGTAAAACCAACGGGCACTGCCGAGGCATTTGTTGAAGTGAATTATGTCTCTGAGGGACGCAGCGAGGTGTATCCCCTGAATGGTCCCCTGCGGATGACCTTTGGGGAAGGCGAGTACGAGGTTGATGTCTATGAAGTTTCGGGAAGTGCAAAGAAACTGGAGAGTGAAGGCTTTCCGTTGCAATTCATATATGACTGTACGCCTCCTGAGGGAGTAGAATTTGAGGTTGATAGCAGGGACTGTGGACTATACGATGGCGAGAGGCCAGACTATCAGCTTTTCTCGGCAGACAATGTGCAGGTGCATCTGAGCAGCAGTGATGAAGTGTCGGGGCTTGATGGAATTCTGACGGACTGCGGCGGGAGAACGGTTGAAGCAGACAAGCTGACACTGTCGTCAGGAACGTGGGAACTGAGTGCAAGGGCGATAGACAGGTGTGGGAACGAAAGTGAAGTGTCGGAATGTGACACGGCTATCATGATTGAAAATGAGGCTCCGCAGGTTTTTATTGAGAATATTCCGGCGGATACGGAGAGGGATGCAAAACTCTCGGAGCGAATGATTTATCTGTCACTTGTGCTCAGGGATTCAGAGAGCGGACTACATTCTGCAAGTATTACCTATAATGGAGCCATTATAAGGCAGGAGGAGTACTATAAGGAGCATCGCATGATTGCGGAGCGAGATCTACGCCTTGAAATCCCCTTTGAAGAGGGGGAGGCAGGCTGCCTTCAGGTATATGTGCGGGACTGCGCCGGCAATGAGACACAGGAGGAGAGAGAATTTTCATCAGGTGATGACCAGGCACCGAAGATTGATATTGACGGGATTGCTAATGGCAGCATAGTGTCTGGCGACGTAGGAATCTCTGTCAGGGTGTCGGATGCGAATATGAGCAGTGACGGCGTGACAGTGACGATGCGGATTAAGGACGGTGCCGGTATTGTTTCTGAACAGAAGCTAAGTGGCCTTGATGCCATAAACTGCGAGAAGGAGGGGGAATATAATGTTGAAGTCCGTGCAGTGGACCTTGCTGGAAATGAGGCTGTGAAGACAGCGAACTTTACAATTGACAGGAGTGCACCCCGGATACTCGGATTATCGAAATATGACGGAAGTACACTTGAATCGTTTTCACTAAGGGATGATATACAGGACATGTTCTATGATGACACCTTTGTCAGTTATCGACTTTACGTGAATGGAAGGGACTATCTGGAAGATGACGTCGTGAACAAAGCGGGGGATTACACCCTTCAGGTCTATGCCGTGGACAGTGCAGGAAATATGTCCCAGGACCAGGCAAGATTCGTGATTGCAGGAGCGGAAAAAGCCGAGGTGACAAAGGCGTCAGAAACTGCTGGTAATAGCATTGCTGGGTTATCAGCGAAAACTGATGAGGAAGAAGCGCCGGCAGAGAAAACCAATCGGGAGGAGAATCAGAATCATGAAGAGAAGGGCTTTCTGTTTGTTATTTTTCCTGTGGTTATATTAGTAATCACAGTAGCTGTGTGGTATACTCTACGGAGAAGAAAAGACGGCTTGCATAAGTGACAAGGAGGTTTGAAAATGACAAGGGTGACACTTGGAAGTACAGGAATTACAGTTAATAAAAACGGCTTTGGAGCACTTCCAGTGCAGAGAGTTTCTGTTGACGAAGCGGTACTTCTGCTTCGCAAGGCTTATGACAATGGCATAGATTTTTACGATACGGCGAGATATTATACTGACAGCGAGATTAAGCTTGGAGAAGCATTTGAGGGCGTCAGGGATAAGATTTATATTGCCACCAAGACAGGAGCTCAGACGGCAGATGCATTCTGGACAGACCTTGAGACGTCGTTAAATAATCTCAGGACTGATTACATTGATATCTATCAGTTCCATAATCCTGCATTCTGTCCTAAGCCAGGAGATGAGAGCGGCCTATATGATGCTGCGCTTGAGGCGAAGAGACAGGGCAAGATCAGACATATAGGAATCACGAATCACAGATTGAGCGTTGCACAGGAGGCAATTGATTCAGGACTTTATGAGACTCTGCAGTTTCCCTTCTGCTACATATCAGGCGACCAGGAACTCAGCCTTGTAAAGCAGTGCGCAGAGAAAAACATGGGATTCATTGCCATGAAGGCTCTCTCAGGCGGACTTATTACAAACTCGGCTGCTGCATATGCATTCATGGCGCAGTACCCGAATGTACTTCCAATCTGGGGCATCCAGAAGGAGAGTGAGCTGGATGAATTCATTTCATATATCGATAATGAACCTGAGATGACAGGGGAGATAGCTGAACTGATAAAGAAGGATCGGGACGAACTGTGCGGTGAATTCTGTAGGGGATGCGGATACTGTATGCCTTGTCCTGTTGGTATCGAAATCAACAACAGTGCGAGAATGTCACTTATGCTCAGGAGGGCACCATCAAGCGCATGGCTCACAGAGGAGTGGCAGCGCAAAATGAAGCTTATTGAGAGCTGCCTGCACTGTGGCAAGTGCAAGAGCCACTGCCCATATGGACTTGATACCCCGACACTGCTCGCAAAGAACTATGAGGATTATAAGCGCGTTCTGGCAGGAGAGGTAAAAGTACAGTAATCGCATAAATTTTAAGGACGATTTTTGGCTATATTTTTTTCGGGGAAAATGAACATCCTGAAACAATATGTGGTACAATCGAAATCACTTCCCTTCATCATGTGGGGCAATTGAGGTGATAATAATGCAGAGTATATTTAGAGAAGAATCATATAGAAACAGGACGAAGGTCGTTGACATCGGAGGTGTCAGGATTGGCGGAGGTAATCCCATAGCAATCCAGTCCATGACTAATACTAAAACTGAGGATGTTGGTGCCACAGTTGCTCAGATTCTCGAGCTTGAGAAGGCCGGGTGTGAGATCGTGAGGAGTACGGTACCGACTCTTGAGGCCGCAGCTGCAATTGCAGAGATTAAGAAGCAGATACATATTCCCCTTGTTGCAGATATTCATTTTGACTACAGAATGGCTATCGCAGCGATGGAGAACGGAGCTGACAAGATAAGGATTAATCCAGGCAATATTGGATCAAAAGAGAAGGTCAAGGCTGTTGTTGACTGTGCAAGAGAGAGGAATATACCTATCAGAGTTGGCGTTAATTCTGGATCTCTTGAGAAGAACTTAATTGAGAAATATGGCGGAGTTACTGCTGAAGGAATTGTTGAGTCGGCTCTCGATAAGGTCGGACTGATTGAGGACCTTGGATATGACAATCTTGTAATCAGCATCAAGTCATCAGATGTGATGATGTGTATCAGGGCCCATGAGCTCATTGCTGACAGGACCTTGTATCCTCTGCATGTCGGAATAACCGAGTCAGGCACTATTACGAGTGGTAATATCAAGTCCGGAATCGGAATGGGCATAATTTTGTACCAGGGAATAGGTGATACTATGAGGGTATCCCTGACAGACAATCCAGTGGAGGAGATACGCTCTGCAAAACTAATATTGAAGACGCTTGGACTTAGAAAGGGTGGCATTGAGGTTGTCTCATGTCCTACCTGTGGACGAACAAGAATTGATCTTATCGGACTGGCAAAGCAGGTTGAAGAGCTTGTCAGTGGATACGACCTTGATATCAAGCTCGCAGTAATGGGATGTGCCGTGAATGGACCTGGCGAAGCCAGGGAGGCAGATCTTGGTATTGCAGGCGGTGATGGAGAAGGGCTTCTGATTAAGCATGGAGAGATTATCAGGAAGGTTCCTGAGGACATGCTTCTTGCGACTCTCAAGGAAGAACTTGACAGTTATATATAAGTTTGCAGTGAGGCAGCCTACGGGCTGCCTCAAGTAGTCGATATGGATGCAGATAGTGTAATGGAGTAGTGATTTCGGGTAATGGTAAAGAATTTTTTTGATGTATTTACAACATTTAAAATAGATGGGGATATTGAGCGTCTTCTCAAGAAGACCGATGTATACAGGGTGACCTCCAGCAGGGATAAGACTGTTCTGTCCGTGTATATCAGGTCGAAGTATATCATTCAGAAGAAGAATATCAGGCGGCTTGAGAACGAGCTGGCAGCGCAGCTGTTTCCTGAGGGACAGGTATCGTTCAGGATTTTTGAATCCTTTGACCTCTCAAATCAGTTTGATGCTAAGCATCTCTATGAGGAATATAGGGAGAGCATTGAGTTTGAACTCAAGGATTACAATCCTATCATGGAGCGTCTCTTTCATAATGCCGGGGTGAGCTTTTCGAAGGCGGAGGGCAGTAATGTGTTCCGCGTTCTGCTTACAGTCGAGGACACTGTGGTGAGCCGCAACCTTGAGAAGGATATGATTAAGATTCTTGAGAAGATATTCTGTGAGAGATGTGGGGTTCCGACAGAATTCTCAGTGAATTATATTGCTGCGGTCAAGTCGAAGCTTGCAGAACTTTCTGAGAAGAGATTCAGGAGGGAGTCTGAGGCGATTGTTGAGCGCGCCATTGCAGCTGCTGCCCAGATGCATGGAGACGATTCAGAGGGTGACGGTGGATTCGTGGCAGGAGAGGATGTTCTTGGTGCAGAGCCTGGAAAGGCGCCGCAGACAGGCACAGAAACTGCAAAGAAGACACCTTCCTTTGAACCCAAGAAGCAGTCAGGCAGCTTCAGTGCGCCGAGAGGAAGGGGCGGAAAGAACGCACGCTATGAAAAGCGTGACTCGTTCCAGAAGAGTGACAATCCGGATGTGGTTTATGGAAGGGAGATTCCTGAAGACAGCGAACTGACACCTATTGAGGAAATCGATGGCGAGGTTGGCGAGGTTGTAATCCGCGGTAAGGTAGTATTTTTTGATGAGCGTGAGATTAAGAACGAGAGGGTTATTGTGACCTTCCAGATTACGGACTTTTCGGACACGATTGCAGTAAAGGTCTTTCTTAAGAAGGATAATGTCAAGGAGTTTAAGGGATCTGTTTCCGTTGGTGCATTTATCAAGGTCAAGGCCATGGCAATGTTTGACAAGTACGACCATGAGCTTAACTTAGGTTCCGTTGTTGGAATCATGAAGATACCCAGTTTTGTTGTTGTAAGGAAGGATAACAATCCTCTCAAGAGGGTGGAACTTCACTGTCACACCAAGATGAGCGATATGGACGGTGTGTCAGAGGTTAAAGATATCATCAAGAGAGCAGTAAGCTGGGGGCATCCTGCTATTGCGATCACAGACCACGGTGTGGTGCAGGCGTTCACTGATGCTGCCCACACACTTAAAGGACCCACCGATTTTAAGATTATCTATGGCTGTGAGGGCTATATTGTCGATGACGAGAAGAAGCTTGTTCAGAATTCAAGAGGTCAGCTGCTGACAGATACATATGTGGTTTTTGACCTTGAGACGACGGGCCTTTCTTCGAAGAAGGATGCAATAATTGAGATAGGAGCTGTCAAGATCAGTGGAGGTGCCATTGTTGACAGGTTCTCTGAATTCGTAAACCCTAAGCGACCGATTCCTTTCAAGATAGTTGACCTTACAGGCATCGAGGACTACATGGTCAGGGATGCGGCGACGATTGATGTAATCCTTCCCAAGTTTCTTGATTTCATCGGTGATGCGGCTCTTGTAGCGCACAATGCAGCCTTTGATGTTGGATTTATTCATGAGAATGCAGCAAGACTCTCAATGGACAGGGAGTTCACTGTGCTTGATACCATGACTATGTCACAGATTCTTGTGCCGGAGGTGTCGAGGTACAAGCTCGACACCGTTGCCAAGGCGCTGAAGGTCTCTCTTGAGAATCATCACCGTGCGGTTGATGACGCAGAGTGTGCAGCGGGCATTTTCCTTAAACTGTGTGACAGGCTTATGGACAGAGGAATCAGAGATCTTGATACCCTTAACCAGGAGCTTGAATATAAACCAGACGTAATCATGAGAATGAATGCAAACCATATCATTCTCCTTGCAAAGAATGAGATAGGAAGAGTCAATCTCTACAGGCTGGTGTCTGAGGCACATCTGAATTACTTCAGGCGCTTTCCGAGAATCCCGAAAAGTCTCCTGTCGAAGTATCGCGAAGGTATCATAGTAGGTTCAGCCTGTGAGGCAGGAGAACTGTTCAGGGCCCTTCTTGATGGGCAGACTGATGAGGAAATTGCAAGGATTGTATCGTTCTATGATTATCTTGAGATTCAGCCTATCGGAAATAATGCTTTCCTTAAGAGGGAAGGAAAGGCTGAGTCTGATGAGGACCTTAAGGACTACAACAGGAAGATTGTCCAGCTGGGAGAACAGTTTGGGAAACCTGTTGTTGCAACCTGTGATGTCCATTTCCTGGACCCTGCTGATGAGGTGTACAGGAGAATCATCATGGCGGGCAAGGGCTTTGACGATGCCGATGACCAGGCTCCCCTTTTCCTCAGGACAACAGATGAGATGCTGGCGGAATTTGCGTATCTTGGAGCGGAGAAGGCAGAAGAGGTTGTTATAAGGAATACCAACTTCATCGCTGACCAGATTGACAAGATACCACCAGTGCGCCCTGACAAGTGTCCTCCTGTAATTGAGAATTCAGATCAGAACCTTAGGGATATCTGTAATAAGAAAGCCCGCGAGATATATGGAGAAGAGCTTCCTGCCCCAGTTGAGGAGCGAATGGAGAGGGAACTTAATTCAATTATTAAGAATGGATTTGCGGTAATGTATATCATTGCGCAGAAGCTTGTGTGGAAGTCGAATGAGGATGGGTACCTGGTTGGTTCCAGAGGCTCGGTAGGTTCATCGTTTGTTGCATTCCTTGCCGGAATCACAGAGGTTAACTCGCTCGCACCCCACTATTACTGTAAGTCATGCCATTACAATGATTTTGACTCGGAGGAGGTACAGCAATTCTCGGGAATGGCTGGATGCGATATGCCGGACAAGGTGTGTCCAGTGTGCGGGGAGCCGCTTGAGAAGGATGGATTTGATATCCCCTTTGAGACCTTCCTTGGATTCAAGGGCGACAAAGAGCCAGATATCGACCTTAACTTTTCGGGAGATTACCAGGCTAAGGCCCACAAGTATACTGAGGTAATTTTTGGCGCAGGGCGTACCTTCAAGGCGGGAACGGTAGGTACTCTTGCAGACAAGACGGCATTTGTATATGTGAAAAAATATTTTGAGGAACGCGGTGTGGTAAAGCGCCGCTGTGAGATGGAGAGGATTGCAGTTGGATGCACGGGCGTCAGAAGGACGACAGGACAGCACCCGGGTGGAATCATAGTTCTCCCTCATGGGGAGGAGATTTTTACATTTACTCCGGTACAGCATCCTGCAAATGATATGTCGACAGATATCGTTACCACGCACTTTGATTACCACTCAATTGACCATAACCTTCTGAAACTTGATATTCTTGGACATGATGATCCTACCATGATAAGGTTCCTTCAGGATATGACTGGAGTGGATCCCAAGACGATTCCTCTTGACGACAAGGGTGTTATGAGTCTGTTCCAGAATACTGATGCATTGGGAATTACTCCTGAGGATATCGGAGGCTGTAAGCTTGGTGCATTGGGAATTCCTGAGTTTGGTACTGATTTTGCCATGGGCATGCTTCTTGATACCAAGCCGCAGTATTTCTCTGATCTTGTCAGGATTGCAGGACTGTCCCACGGTACGGACGTATGGCTGGGAAATGCTGAGGAACTGATTAAGACTGGACAGGCCACCATATCAACATGTATTTGTACAAGAGATGATATTATGATATATCTTATCCATATGGGACTGAATCCGTCTGATTCCTTCAAGATTATGGAGAATGTCAGAAAGGGTAAAGTCGCAAAGGGCGGATGCGACCAGTGGCCGGCGTGGCGTGAGGATATGAAGGCCCACGGAGTTCCGGAGTGGTATATGAAGTCCTGCGAGAAGATTCAGTACATGTTCCCCAAGGCTCATGCTGCAGCCTATGTAATGATGGCGTGGAGAATTGCATGGTGTAAGATTTACCATCCACTGGCATATTACGCTGCTTTCTTCAGTATCAGGGCCGATGAATTCTCCTATGAACTCATGTGCCTTGGAAGAGAGAAGCTTGAACGCCATATGGCAGATTACAGGAGCAGAAGTGATTCCCTTGCACCTAAAGAGCAGGGACAGCTCAAGGTTATGAGACTGGTTCAGGAGATGTATGCAAGAGGTTTTGAATTCGAGCCGATTGATATCACAAAGGCCGATGCAAAGTACTTCAAGATAGTGGGCAACAAGCTCATGCCGGCAATCTCATCAATTGATGGCGTCGGTGATAATGCTGCAGATGCAATCGTGGAGGCGGCTAAGGGCGGTGAATTCCTCTCAAGAGACGATTTCAGGGAGCGCGCGGGCGTATCGAAGACAATTGCAGAACTTCTCGATAATCTGGGACTCTTAGGAGATATCCCTGAGTCTAATCAGATCAGTCTGTTTGACTTGCTGTAGTAAGTTCATCTGTGATAAAGAAGGAGACTATAGCGTGAAAAAAGTGCTATGCACTTTTTCTCATGCGAGAAATGTGAGGTATTATGAGAAACAGGAAATTCTATAAGGTCCTTGCCGTCCTGCTTGCGGCGGTGCTGGTGCTCCCGGTTGCAGGCTGCGGAAAGAAGAAAAATAAGGAAGAGGCAGCAGTACCTGCGGCTGAAACGGAAGAAGAGGAACTGACTGGCGGAGAGTCGGCATCATATGCCGGTGGCGCTCCCTGGGGTACTAACTGTGAAGGTTCAGCAATAAGCCTTGATGGAACGACAGCCATTGTTTCTGTATTTGTTCATAACGAGTCTGATCCATTCAATAAGAAGGAGATGTCTTCGGTTAAGAAGAAAGTGAAGACTGCACTTGAGTTTATTGAGAAGGAAGCAAAAAGCCGCAAGGTCAAGACGGAGTTTGTCTTTGACAAGAGCGATCTTGAGGTGGATTTCCCATTCTATGGAGAGAGCATTGAGGATTTCGAGGCTGAAGACTACGACGGATACATAGATGAGATTAACGAGGCGAGCATCAACCAGGATGAGATAAGAAAGAAATACAAGGCAGATGGAATTCTCTACCTCTTCATTATTGAGGGAGAAGGGGATGCATTTGCATCGCCTCATTGGATTGAGGATGGAGAGGACTATTTTAACGAAGGAGCCTACGTGTTCACACAGGCATACAACGAGGATTATGATGCAGTTCCAGTTGGCCCCGATGTTATTGTTCACCAGATTCTTCAGACCTTTGGCGCAATTGAACTGGAGTATCCAGATGCGACCTACGGATATACAACCAAGCTCTGTGATGCGGCGCGCAATAAGTATAAGGATGATGTCATGCTCTCCGTGTATGACGATAAGGGTAATATCAATGAGCAGAAATGCATTAAGAAGATCACAGATATTACAGCCTACAGCCTTGGCCTTGTGAAGACTTTTGATGAACTCAAGGATAATGAAGTGTTCAAGAGAATGTACAGGCTTTCGTTTGAGGACTGCTACATCAAGAACATGGGAGAGAATGATGAGCATTCCGCCGACTATGACTGGGTAGATGAGTGGGATGACCTTGACTCCATCACATTTGATGACGAGGAAGGAATTGAGGATGACCTTGATGCGGATGATGAGACCTGGCTTGATATGGATGAAGCGGACTGGGATGAGATCGAGGAAGAAGCCGAGGATGAGGAGAGAACCGAATAGTGGCCTCTCGTCACAGGCAGAATGAGCTCTGTCGGCATATTGTTTTAAGATAGATTTCAAAAATATTTGAAAAAAATTAAAAAAACACTTGCACAGTCATTTCCAATGTGATATAACATTACTTGTCGCGTGACAAATCAGTAACACGACAAGCAATATGGCTCGTTGGTCAAGGGGTCAAGACGTCGCCCTCTCACGGCGAAAACAGCGGTTCGATTCCGCTACGAGCTGTTAAGTAACCCGTAAGTGTAAGCTTACGGGTTTTCTTTATAGTAATATTAAGCGATACAGGAGAAAACAGGGTAGATGAGAAGAGAAGAGATTGAGGCAAGAGCCGAGAAGCTTATCCTTCCAATTATTGAGGCGAATTCTTTTGAACTGGTTGATGTTGAGTATGTCAAAGAAGGGGGGAATTACTTCCTCAGGGCATATATTGATAAGCCGGGTGGAATTACAATCGATGATTGTGAGCTGGTGAGCAGGGCTTTTTCCGACAAGCTTGATGCAGAAGATTTTATCGACGATGCGTATGTGATGGAGATAAGCTCTCCCGGACTTGGAAGACCACTGAAGAAGGATAAGGATCTTCAAAGAAGCATTGGAGAGGATGTCGAGGTTAAGACCTACACAATGAAGGCATTTGAAGGCAGACCCAGGAAGGCAAAGGAATTCGAGGGCAGCCTTAAAGCATATGATAAGAACACAATCACAATAACAGATGAGAGCGGAGCGGACCTTGTGTTTGAGCGTTCAGAGATTGCACTCATCAGACTGGCATTTGATTTTTAATTTTTGAGATAAATCAAGGAAAGGAAAGGTATCCAAAATGAACAAGGAATTAATTGAGGCAGTAAAAATCCTCGAGAAGGAGAAGGACATTAGCCGCGAGGTGCTCTTTGAGGCTATTGAGAACTCACTTTGCTCAGCTTACAGAAACCACTATGGCAAGTCTGAGATTGGTAAGGTTGAGGGTGCAACTGCAGAGAATACAAAGTACAGCAATGTTAGGGCTGAGGTTGACAGAGAGACAGGTGATTTCAGGGTTTACTCTATCAGAACTATCGTAGAAGAGGTCACAGACGGAATTCTTGAGATTTCTCTTGCTGATGCGAAGATGATTGATAAGGAAGCTGAGCTTGGCGGAAGCGTTGAGGTGCAGGTTGCATCAAAGGACTTCGGCCGTATTGCAACACAGGCTGCCAAGAATGTAATTCTTCAGAAGATCAGAGAGGAAGAGCGTTCAGTAATCTACAATCAGTACCAGGGCAAGGAGAAGGAGCTCGTTACAGGTGTTGTTCAGCGCCAGGTTAGAAACGGTGTTTCAATCAATCTTGGTAAGACAGATGCACTTCTCGTTGAGAAGGAGATGGTACCTGGTGAGGTACTTCGTCCCAATGACAGAGTCAAGGTTTATGTCCTTGAGGTTAAGCTCACACAGAGAGGACCCAAGATCCATGTCAGCCGTACTCATCCAGAGCTTGTTAAGAAGCTTTTTGAGGCAGAGGTTGCAGAGGTTGCTGATGGAACAGTTGAGATTCGTGCAATCAGCCGTGAGGCAGGTTCAAGAACCAAGATTGCTGTATGGTCAAACAATCCTGACGTTGATGCAGTAGGAGCATGTGTAGGTCTTACTGGTTCAAGAGTAAATGCAATTGTTGATGAACTTCGCGGTGAGAAAATTGATATCGTAAACTGGGATGACAACCCAGCTGTCCTTATTGAGAATGCCCTTTCGCCTGCTTCAGTAATCACTGTTATTGCAAATGGTATTGAGCGCTCAGCTAAGGTTACAGTTCCTGATGATCAGCTTTCACTTGCAATTGGTAAGGAAGGTCAGAATGCCCGCCTTGCTGCAAGACTTACTGGCTTCAAGATTGACATTAAGTCTGAGTCTCAGGCTAAGAACACACCTGGATTCCGTCCTGAGGATTATGCAAATGAGTATGACCAGGACGCTCTCTACGATGAGAACGGCAACTACATCGGCGAGCCTCTCTACGATGAGAACGGCAACTACATCGGTGAGCCTCTCTACGATGAGAACGGCAACTACATCGGTGAGCCTCTCTACGACGAGAACGGCAACTACATCGGTGAGCCTCTCTACGACGAGAACGGTGAGTATATCGAGGCTCCCGTTGATCCTGAGGATAATTAATTCGATAGATAATAGAGGATAAAAGTATTTTGAAAAAAATTCCAATGCGGCAGTGTGTCGGATGTGGTGAGATGAAGGATAAGCGTGAGCTCATCCGCATCATCAAAACTGCGGAAGGCGACGTTGCAATAGATAGAACAGGTAAAAAGAACGGACGCGGTGCATATATCTGTGACGACCGCGCCTGTCTTGAGAAGGCGGTCAGAACGAAGGGACTTGACAGGTCCTTTAAGGAAAAAATACCGCCTCAGGTGTACAACAGTATAGTGGAACTGTTTGATAGCGGAGCAGGAGGTGACGGAAGTGAGACCTGATAAGATAATGTCGATGCTTTCAATCGCAGCCAAGGCCGGCAAAATAGTCAGCGGCGGTTTCCAGACAGAGAAGGCCATTCAGGGTGGCAGCGCATGTCTTGTGATAATTGCTGAGGATGCATCAGACAACACAAAGAAGAAATACACGGACAACTGTGCTTTCTATGAGATTCCATGTGTCATTTACGGACAGTCAGAGGATCTTGGGCATTGTATAGGGAAAGAGTTTAGGAAGACGCTTGCGGTAACTGATCCGGGGCTCGCAGGCAGTATTGTAAAGAAGACGGAGGTAATCGGATAGATGGGAAAAATGAGAATACATGAACTTGCAACAGAACTTGAAATAAAGAGCAATGACATCATTGGTTTTCTTGGAGAAAATGGTATTAAGAAGACAGCATCATCCGGTTTGGAAGACGATCAGATAGCTATTGTAAGAAACCACTTCAAGGGACCTAAGGCAGCACCTGCTAAGGCAGAGGCTACCAAGGCAGAGGCTCCCAAGGCAGAAGCTCCTAAGGCAGAGGCTCCCAAGACAGAGGCTCCTAAGGCGGCTCCTGCTACAGGTCAGGCAAGACCAGCAGCTCCCGCTCAGGGACAGCCCGGACCAAGACCCGTTCAGGGACAGGGCGGACCAAGACCCATGCAGGGACAGCCTGGACAGAGACCCATGCAGGGACAGCCTGGACAGAGACCTATGCAGGGACAGCCTGGACAGAGGCCTATGCAGGGACAGCCCGGACAGAGGCCTATGCAGGGACAGCCTGGACAGAGACCTGCTGGAAACAGCGGTATTATGTTTGTAAATAATGCAGCTG
>DCHL01000076.1:0-269 GCA_002317595.1 Lachnospiraceae bacterium UBA1753
GAGTTTTTCAGAAGAGATAATTTTGATGGTGCTGGTGGAATAATTCACGCTTTTCCTTATCTTACACCACGCATTTTATTCGGTTTTCTAATCCATGGTGCAAACAATACCATTCATGAATACTATTCCACCGTATCATAACGAACGAAGGATGGAACAATCCACAAATCATTCTATCATTACACCATTCCTCTTTTTTTAACACATCAGTTTTATTATAAACTGTGTAATTTCTTAACAACTACCCTGATATTCCACCACTCATTAAG
>DCHL01000076.1:287-10315 GCA_002317595.1 Lachnospiraceae bacterium UBA1753
AGTCTTTTGGTGGAATATGACTTAAAGTTCTCCATATTACACCCACAACAACAAATTTCACAATTTATATGGGTGGAAATCCCAAGATGAATCCTTATATTCCACCTTTTCACCTCATATGCCGTCCCATAAGTCTCAACTCTCTTTACATCCCCTGAAGAAGACACTAACTTAAGTGGCAATCCCAGAGATGGATGAAAAAGGCCGCCACAGGGCGATGCGAAAGCATCCTCTGTGGCGACCCCATATTAATCAGATTCTATTTTCAAAATAGCGTGATTAGTTCTTCTTCTTAAGGATAAGATTTACAATGATACCAAGAATAAGTGCACATGCAACTTCTGTAATTGTAACATTGCCGAAGTGAAGCTCAAGACCACCAATACCTGCAATAAGAATTACGGATACTACAAACAGGTTACGGTTATCGTTGAGATCCACATCCTGAATCATCTTAAGTCCTGATACAGCGATAAATCCATAAAGTGCAACACATACACCACCCATTACACAACTAGGAATAGTTGCAAGAAGTGTAACAAAAGGAGCTACAAATGATGCAATGATTGCAAGGACTGCAGTGAACAGGATTGTGATAACTGAAGCATTTCCAGAAATAGCAACACATCCAACAGACTCACCGTATGTTGTGTTAGGACATCCACCAAAGAATGCACCGACCATTGAACCAACACCATCTCCAAGGAGAGTTCTGTGAAGACCGGGCTCCTCAAGAAGGTCTCTTTCTATAATAGAAGAAAGATTCTTATGGTCAGCAATGTGCTCAGCAAATACTACAAATGCAACAGGGATATATGCAGCTGCTATAGTTCCAAGATATGCACCCATAGAACCAGCATCACCAAAATCAAGTCCGCCGCCGAAAGCTGTAAGGAATGTAAAATCAGGATACCACTGCATTGTGGCAAACTTACTGAAATCGATAATCATCATAGAATCGTTACCTGATGTGGTACCAATAACAGTAATGATTGCTGCAAGGATGTATCCAGAAGCAATACCAATAATGAAAGGAATCATCTTAACCATCTTCTTACCAAATACAGAAGAAAGCATTGTAACAAAGAGAGTTACAAGTCCGCAGATGAGGCAAAGGTAGGGTGATGCAAGCTTTGATCCATCAGCTCCATAAACAGAACCTGATGTCAGATCACCAACAGCATTTCCTGCAAGTGAAAGACCGATGATTGCGACTGTAGGTCCAATAACTACTGCAGGCATGAGCTTGTTAATCCACTGAACACCAGCAACCTTAACAACAACTGCAAGAACAACATAAACAAGACCTGCAAATGCTGCACCAAGAATCATTCCAAGGTAACCAGCAGACATCGAAACACCACCTGCAAATGCTGCAAACATAGATCCGATAAATGCAAATGAAGAACCAAGGAAAACAGGACTCTTGAACTTAGTGAAAAGAAGATAAACGATAGTACCAACTCCGGCACCAAAAAGTGCAGCGGATGTAGACATGTTGTTTCCGATGATAGCCGGAACAGCGATTGTAGCTGCAAGAATTGCAAGCAGCTGCTGGAATGCGAAGACAAGGGTTTTACCAAAACCAGGCTTGTCCTCAACGGTGTAGGTCATTTTCATTATAATTCCCTCCTATGCGATTGATAAACATCTATCAAATTATGCTACAAAAATCACAGTCTGTAAAGATTACATAAAATCAATTTCCTTCTTCATTTGCCATTCCATTCCCAGCAGCAGCATTAGGGTCAACAACTACAGGATCCGCTCCTGGTGCCACATAAACACCCGAAGAATTCCTCTCTATTGTGGCAGGTTCACCCTTGTAGGAGGTTGTGTGGAGATACTCTTCCTTTATTACCTCACCATCCTTCTCGAGAACCTCATAAGTAACCCACTTACTTCCAAGCTTCGCGGCCTTCGTCTCAAGTTCAAATCCGGGAACGATGGCAAGATTCTCAACATATACAGGTTCCGGTGCGTCAAGGTCGGAAGTCTTTTCAGACCTCATCTTTCTGGTCACACCATCCTCAAGAGTCTGAAGACCAAATATCTGTACAGTCACAGTTCTATCCACAAATGTAACCTTAATTCCTACAGGTCCATTAGTATTGTTGGTGAACTTAAAATCAGGGTTCGCGTAACTAACAGTTGCATCCTCGCCAGGAGTCACATATGTAGGCTCATATGTATGTCCTGTTCGCTCATCCACCTGAAGATTAGCTGCAAAAACCGCATTATAAAGAGTACTTGAAAGCTGGCATACACCGCCTCCAAGCTCTAATACATGTTCTCCATTAGAATATGCTCCAGCAGGCTTATAACCCTTCTCTTCTGTTCTCTTACCCAGACATTCATTATACGAGAACTGCTGTCCAGGCTGAAGGATTGTTCCGTTTACAGATTTGCACGCAAGGGTAACATTGACATTTCTATCCTTGTTTGCAGTAGTATGCGTCACATACTTTCCGATAAGCTTAAAATCATCCGCCTTAAGATCAGCTGCAACAGAATTATAAGTAACTGAAACATTTCCTTCATATGAACCAGAATCCAGAATCGTCCTTATGGCACTTCCAAGACTCTCAGTATCAACAACATTCCTTGGTGCGGCATCGTGAAATACAAAATCTCCGCTCTCCTCGTTGTACTCCATTATATTATTAGAAGAAACAGAATCACTGAAGGTTGAATCAGCAAGCGAAACTGCTGATGCAACAACACTGTTCTTAGCATCGTCGGATAGTTCAACAACATAGGAATTATTCGTCACATCTGAATATGCCTTATCCAGTATTGAATCAATTGCTGATGCAAGAGGACTATCGAGTTCAATCTGTCCCGAATTACCAGAAAGCACAATACTCCAAGGATGCGCACCCAAAAGCATCTCTTTAAGCTGGTCTCTTGAGTAATCAGAAACTTTATACCCATCAACAGTTACATTTGCCGAAAGCACAGCCGTTTCCTCGCTCTTCTCAGTAACCGCATCTGCCTTATCCTTATTACCGCCTTTTCCAATAGCCTTCGATGCAAAAATAATCAGCGCAATAGCAGCAACCACTGCTGCCAACACTCCCGCCAGGCCAATCATCCGCCTGATCATGAGCTGTCTTCTTCTCTTTTTTCTTGAAACTTTTCTTCTTCTATCTGCCATTTCTACACTTCCATTACCATTCTATTTCAGTCAAGAGGAATAACCGATTGATTTCCATTGTACTTCATAAGAAGCGACAGCGAATCAATGCCGCTCTCAAATCCAGGTGCAGTCTCCAGCACAACAACCGTATCCCTGACTTCTCCAGGCGAGAATACATCATCAACAGTTGACAAATCATTTTCAAGCATAGTCGTGAGCGCATTTACTCTGTCGTTATCATTTACTATGATTCTGAATATGGGATAACTGTCAAGAATGTCGCACTGAGCTTCTGCGTCAGACATGTTAGCCACATCAAAGTGGAACACAACAAGCTGTTTTCCAGCAGTTGCATCCATTGCAAAAAATTCTTCCGACGAACCGTCGTATGGATATGACCTGCAAACTTCATATCCTCTATAGCTGACAGAAAAGCCATCGAGACCAAGCGCGGCTGCAATGTCCTGCTCTCCCTCTGGTGGATATTTCTGACTGGGTTCCTTAGTTCCATTGCCGTCCGAAGCATTCTCAGAAGATTCATTTTCCTGCTCCGCCGCCTCCTGCTCCGCAAGCTGAGCATTCAGTTCCTTAAGCGCTTCCACTCGGGCATCGAGTTCCCTTGCCGCAGACGTATCAACAAGCCTGCTTCCATGGTCCGAATCATACTTAAGCATGACATCAGCTGCATAGCCGACAATCTTCTGTTCTTCCTCTTCCGTAAGATTAAGCTCAGGATCACCGCAGCCAAACATGGACACTGCAATAATTATTATGAAAAATATGGAAAAAAATTTTTTAGCCAAAGCGTTCCTCCCACTTTTGCGCATAACGAAAAGCCGACGTCTCCGCCGACTTTTCAATAATATCATTATCAGTTATGATTTGCAATCAACTTCAAAGAAGAATGCAACACCGTCTTCCCGATTTTCAACACCATATTTCTGATGGTGTGACTCCATAATGGCTTTTACAATAGAAAGTCCAACTCCGCTGCCACCATATTCACGACTCCGTGCCTTATCGACCTTATAGAATTTTGTCCATATCTGGTCCAGTGCTTCTTCGGGAATATTTGCACCCGTATTGAATATGGTTACCCTCGCTGTTTCCTCAAGCTGCTCCAGCGTAACCCTAATTATTTTTTCCCCGGATAGATAATGAAGAGCATTGCTGAAGTAATTATTGACTACTTCTTCTATCATGTACTCGTCGCCCCATACATAAAGGTTCTCCGGGCTCTCAATCTCTATTCTGGCTCCCGCCTGGTCAGCAAGTATTCTGGAAGAAGCAATGAAATTTCTCACGAGTTCTGCCAGATCAAAATGCTCGATGTTCATTGAGTTGGAACCAAACTCAAGCTGGTTGAGAGTAATGAGATTCTTAACCATACGGTTCATCTTGGTTGCTTCGTCAATAATGACCTCGCAGTAGTATTCCCGGCTCTCCGGGTCTTCATTGACATCATCCTTAAGCCCCTCGGCATATCCCTGGATAATGGCGATCGGTGTCTTCAGTTCATGAGAAACATTCGATATGAAATCTGAACGCATTGCGTCCAGTTTCTCCCTTTTATCAAGGTCATCCTTAAGTTCATTGTTGGCATTCTTAAGTTCCGAAATCGTCTTCTCAAGAGTCTCCGACAAAGCATTCATATGCTCTCCAAGATAACCGATTTCATTATTCTCCCTTCCCTCATACTTGGCCTGGAAGTCAAGATGAGTCATACGGTTGGAAATATCAGCAAGCTGAAGTATGGGCTTTGTAATTTTAGTAGCGACATACCATATAAGAACTGAGCCAAGAATCAATGCCAGTAAGGAAACGTATGCGAGGAACCTGTTCGATACAGCAGCATTTTCACGGATACTTTCAACTGCACTTCTGATAAGAACAATATCGCCACAATCCAAATTACCCATGAGTTCTATATATTCCTTGCCCATTCGCGGATCCATGGACAGACACATTATATAATTATCATTCTGTTCAAGAATGTTCTCGCTGAAAAAGACCTTAGGATTATCCTTCGGATTATCAGTGTTTCCCTTTGAGTCATCCCTATTTGATCCATCCTGATTTGAGTCATCCTTATCTGATCCGTCTTGAGCATCATCTGACTGACCACCCTTAAACAGGTAGTTGGGGTCATGTTTAAATATGAATGAATACAGACGCTCAACAACCTTATTGTCATCATGCATTGACGACTTCACAATTTCAAGTGATGGGTCAAGAACAATAACCGAGAGACTGTTTGAGTTACAGATGTCGTAAAACTCCACGTCAAACTCTTCCGTCTCATAGTCCCCATCAGAACTTTCAAACAATTCATTCAACTTAGAATAAGCATTTTGCATAACCTTACGCTTATTCCCAACTGAATACCTCTGGAGAAAAATATTGTTCACGATAATGCACAGAAACAGTATTCCTACAAGTACAGATATAAAGATAATTGCAAATTGTATTCTTATTGAAGTCTTCTTCATATTACTACCGTATTCCCTGATCTCTGTGATTTTATTCCTTGCCACACTGACATGGTATCTCTACACCTCAAATTTGTAACCCATACCCCAAATCGTTTTAATCAGGTCTCCCTTATCTCCCAGCTTAGATCGAAGCTTCTTGACATGGGTATCGATAGTTCTGGCATCTCCAAAGTAATCATAGTTCCACACATTGTTAAGTATCTTCTCACGCGAGAGGGCAATTCCCTTATTCTCTATGAAATATGACAGGAGTTCAAACTCCTTATATGAGAGTTCTATTACTTCACCATCAATGGAAACTGAATGTGCTGCTTTATCAACGACAATGCCACCCGCCTCAATCTTGGTATCTTCAGATATCGACCCGGTTCTTCTGAGCAGCGCCTCAACCCTTGCCACAAGAATCTTCGGACTGAAGGGCTTAGTGATATATTCATCTGCCCCATTGTCGAAGCCCTGAAGTTCATCTCGCTCCTCACTCTTAGCCGTCAGCATGATAAATGGTACCTTCGACTGCTCCCTTATCTCTCTAAGTACCTGCCAGCCATCAATCTTAGGCATCATTACATCGCAAATAATTAAATCAATATCAACATTATCATAATAACTATCAAGTGCCTGGGCACCATCTTCTGCTTCAAGGACATGATATCCCTTCTTAACCAGGAAATCCTTCACCAGCTTACGCATGCGTGCTTCATCATCCACAACCAGAATTTTAATATTTTCCATATCCACACTACCTCAAAAATCAAATCAAACAGACAGCCATGTTGCCCTGCCGTCATATCCATAGTTCATCAATTGAACGTAACCCCCGCGTTCTTTCTTACAGATGATAGAGAAAATCTGCGAAAAATCTGTGAATTTGCTGTGAAAATGCTTTGTTTCTAATATCCAGCCTCATCAAGGGCCCGTTCCCTTGCCTTAAGCTCTGCCTCTTTCTCATTAAGCTGCTGAGCCCAGTCAGCATATTTATTCTGAATTGCAGTTTCGTAATTCAGAATATTAGGGTTGTCCGCCTTCATTGTGATATAGAACATCGCAATTATGCAGACAATCAGAAGCGCAATAATGACCCTACAGATATCATATTCACGCTTATATGTCCTAATACTCCGAGGTTTCACGCGTCTGCTCTTCATCGGCGCTTCTTCCACTGCCTCAGAATTATAAGACATATATAGGGGAATACTGCTCACATCCTCTTGGGCAATCTCTGGCGAATTGATCAGGAAGTCATGGAGTTCCCGCAGAAAGCTCATTCCCATCGGAGTACACAGTACCCTGTTTTTAACCATCTTATTATAGATAACCAGCACGCTCTGCGGATTATCCATGTTAAGCTTCGTCCTGATATAATATATTTTCTTTTCTTCCTCGCGGGCCATCTCTGCATCCTTCTCATTCGCAAATGTGAAACCCGACACTGTTAAATTACTGTTATCTGACATGATTATCCTTCTTTGAAAAAATAAAAAGTTTTGTATTATAATACCACACTTCAGGAGTCAATATCCAATAGAAACCTTCACCTGTTTAGTGGTATAATACCCGTAATCACATTGTTTTCAATGTGATTGCCTGTAATCACATTGTTTTCAATGTGATTGCCTGTAATCACACCAATACACCTAAGGAGAAAAAAATGAGTGATATAATGAAATCCTTTTCCCTCGAGGGAAAGTCTGCTCTTGTAACCGGCGGAGCCCACAGTATCGGATTCGCAATAGCATGTGCCTATGCCCAGGCAGGAGCAAGAATATTTTTTAACAGTTCAAATCAGGAATCCATGGAGCGCGGTCTTGCTGAGTACAGGAAGCTTGGCATTGATGCCACAGGCTATGTCTGTGATGTCACTGATGAGGACCAGGTGAAAAATATGGTCGCAGAAATTGAGAAGGAAGTTGGAACGATAGATATCCTTGTGAACAATGCTGGAATTATCAAGCGTATTCCTATGTGCGAGATGGAGGTTGGCGACTTTAAGAAGGTAATCGACGTTGACCTTACCGCTCCCTTCATAGTTGCCAAGGCTGTCATTCCTTCAATGATAAAGAAGGGCCACGGAAAAATTATCAACGTGTGCTCAATGATGAGCGAACTTGGCCGAGAGACTGTATCGGCTTACGCTGCTGCCAAGGGTGGTCTTAAGATGCTGACAAGAAACATTGCATCCGAGTTCGGTGAGTACAACATTCAATGCAACGGCATCGGTCCTGGATATATCGCTACATCCCAGACTGCTCCACTTCGCGAGAAGCAGCCCGATGGAAGCCGCCACCCCTTCGATCAGTTCATAATATCAAAAACGCCTGCCGCCAGGTGGGGGAACGTGGAGGATCTCCAGGGTCCCGCCATATTCCTGGCGTCAGACGCATCAGATTTTGTAAATGGTCATATCCTCTATGTTGACGGCGGAATACTCTCCTACATTGGAAAGCAGCCCTAATCAGCTGAAGATACTATTTGATTTTTTCCCGCAGGGCCTTGATTAAGTCTCTGCGGGTATTTTTCAGCACTCTGTTTGAAAGAATATATCCACTGACGCCGCCGGTATAGATTACTACCAGTGTCGGCTTTACAGCATACCTAATCTTACTCCATTCTAAAGTCTGTGTCTCACCATCACATTCAACGGTCATTCCGCTGTCCTGAAAGGTGAGTGACAGATTTTTTTCATGCCCAGCAAGCTGCTTCTTTGAACGGGCATAGATGCTCACGGGCTGAATCACTGTAAACATCATAAGATAAAGTATCATAAGTCCCCTGCCGACGGGTCCTGCAGTGCCATAAAAAGTCACAATCAGGGCTATCGATGATGCGATTGCAATTATATTGACTATCGCCATGAACGACGAGTAGACATAGTACATCGACATCTGCCAGAGGTCTGACGCTTTTGTGGTATATTCATAATGAAAATTCATTCTTCTCACGCCTTATCAAGATTAAATCCAAAGTACTCCACAGCATTGTTGAAGGAAATACCCTTTACAATTTCCGCAAGAATCTCCTCCTCGTAAGGATACTCTCCATTCTCTACCCAGCTTCCGATTATATCACAAAGAATCCTTCTGAAATAGTCGTGCCTTGTATATGAGAGGAAAGAACGTGAATCCGTAAGCATTCCAATGAAATTGCCAAGCGCTGAAAGACTTGCCAGCGACTTCATCTGGTTGCACATTCCGATATAGTGGTCGTTGAACCACCACGCTGAACCCTGCTGGATCTTATTCTTAATTCCGCCGCCCTGGAAGCAGCCGATAATTGTTGAAATAGCTGCATCATCATTGGGATTAAGGGAATAGATAATTGTCTTGGGTACTTCATCGGTTGCTGAAAGCGCATTTAAGTAGTCAGCAAGCTGTGCTGAAGGAGCATAATTGTTTATACAGTCAAAGCCTGTATCAGGTCCAAGCTTATTGTACATGAACGCATTATTATCTCTCTTGCATCCGTAGTGAAGCTGCATTACCCAGCCTCTCTTTGAATACTCTCTTCCAACATAAATCATGAATGCCGTCTTGTACTGGAGAGCCTCAAGCTCAGTAACCTGCTCCCCTCCAAGTGCCTTCTTAAGAATGGCATCAACGCCTGCATCATCAAGAGGCTGATACATGACATACTCAAGGGCATGGTCACTTACGCTGCATCCATTCTCAGCAAAGAAATCCATTCTGTTGCCAAGAGCAGCCTTTAAGGTGACAAGGTCTGTTACCGCAATGCCAGAAGATGCTGAAAGCTTTCCGATATATTCCGCAAACTCAGGCTTTTCAATATTCATTGCCTTGTCAGGCCTCCAGGCAGGAAGGACCTGAACCTCGAAAGAATCATCCGCCTTTATTTTCTGATGCCACTCAAGTGAATCAATGGGGTCATCTGTTGTACAGATAAGCTTTACATTGGACATTCTAATCAGGTTCCTGACAGTAAACTCCTTACTCCTAAGCTTCTCATTACAGAGATTCCATACCTCTTCAGCTGTATTTCCATTGAGGTTACCCTGGTATCCAAAATAGTATCTGAGTTCAAGATGGGACCAATGGTACAGAGGGTTGCCTATTAGCTTGGGCATTGTCTCTGCCCACTTCTGGAATTTTTCACGGTCGCTTGCATCACCTGTTATATATTTTTCATCAACACCATTTGTTCTCATCTGGCGCCACTTGTAATGGTCACCACCAAGCCAGACCTGAGCTATATTCTCAAACTGTCGGTCCTCATAAATCTCCCTGGGATTGATATGGCAATGATAATCCAGTACAGGTATCTTGCTCATGTCAGCATAGTCAAAGTACAGTTTCTTTGCAGCCTCTGTACTAAGCAGGAAATCCTTATCCATAAATGCTTTCATATGTCACTATCCTTTCTAATACACTTTGTATATCTGATAA
>DCHL01000037.1:0-180 GCA_002317595.1 Lachnospiraceae bacterium UBA1753
AAGATGATACCCAAGATGATACTCAGGAAAGTATTGAGGTAAAAATTGAGGAGTTGATTCGAGCAAATAACAAAATATCTACAAAAGAAATGGCTGAAAAATTGAATGTTGGAGTTGCAACTGTAAAAAGAAAAATTAAAATCATGTCGAACTTGAAATATATTGGAAGTGGTTACAGTG
>DCHL01000037.1:267-3755 GCA_002317595.1 Lachnospiraceae bacterium UBA1753
TAACAGAAAACTTGCTACTTTTTTTTATCAAAATCAAATTATGAAAGTGAGGAATTAGGATGGCAGAAGAAAAATCAAAGAAAGTATTGCAGGCAGAGGAAAGACTTGACCCAAGGGCACAGTAATGACAGAGCTTGGAATCGGGCAGGAGTTTGGTTTGTTTTCTGTGAGCGATATATCAGGTTTTTTAACAATATTGCTTAATGAAACGCTTAGAATTGTGGAAGATTTTATTGAAATCAACCAATGCCAACGCAAAACCTGTGGATGAGTTTACATAAATGCCTCAAAACCACTGAAAAAGGCACAAAACAAATACAAAAACCACATAAAACAACACAAGTAACAGAAAAACATCAAATAAACCACGAAAAAACCACAAATTGAATAGTGGTTTTTTGTTGACTTTGGGATGATAAACTCGTATAATTTATCGTAACAACGTGTAGAAGGATAGTGGGTTATGGAACAGAAACAGAGAATCATACAGGAGCTGGTGCCTGGAAGGCAGATAACACTGGCTCATATAATTGCAAATCCAGATCCTGTGCTCTATCAGAAGCTCGGGCTTGATCCAGCGGTGGAATATGAGAAGGCCGCAATCGGTATCATGACAGTGAGTCCAGCGGAGACTGCAATCATCATGGGAGACATCGCACTTAAGTCGGCCGGGATAGACCTTGGATTTGTTGATAGGTTTGCAGGCTCTGTAATTATCACAGGTTCCGTGTCGTCGGTTGAAGCATCAACGGATGCGATTCTTCAGTACGTTGAGAACACGCTCGGGTATTCAGTAGTTCCGATAACCAGGACATAAGAGGTGAGCGGGACATAAGAGGTGAGCGGGACGTAAGAGGTGAGCGGGACATAAGAGGTGAGTGGGACGTAAGAGGTGAGCGGGACATAAGAGACGGCCGGAGAATAATGAATATATGAAGAAAATCATTCTTATGGGTCGTAGCGAGACAGGAAAGACTACACTGACCCAGGCACTGAAGGGCGAGACGGTACATTATCACAAGACACAGTACATTAACAACTTTGACGTGATAATAGATACTCCTGGCGAGTATGCACAGGTCGGGCACCTGGCAAGGGCGCTTGCACTCTATACATATGAAGCAGATGTAGTTGGGCTGCTGCTCTCGTCGATAGAACCGTATTCACTTTTTCCACCGTGCTGCACAAGCACCTGCAACAGAGAGGTGATTGGAATAGTCACCAAGAAGAATGATGAGCGCGGTGACCCGGAACGGGCTGCGAGATGGCTGAGGCTTGCAGGCTGTAAGACAATATTTTTTGTCGACTCAGTAACGGGCGAGGGTGTTGCGGACATACTTGAGCACCTTAGGGAACCAGGGGACGTGATGCCCTGGGAGCAACAGGAGGAAGACTCCTGAAAGCAACAGGAAGACGGCTCCTGAAAGCGACAGGAGGTTTGGATTCCTGGGAGTAACAGGAAGACGGAGACTTCCTGATTACAATCAGAGCTTAATGGCCGACAGGCCGTTGGGTGACATTCGGATTATCGAATCTGGATAGTTACAAAATAAAAATAATATATAAAGGAGAAAAAAATGGCACAGCAAAACGAATACGAAATCAAAAAGCAGATTTGCGAAATCGGAAAGAGAATCTACAACCGTAACATGGTTGCAGCTAACGATGGTAACATTTCTGTAAAGCTCAACGACCATGAGTTCCTTTGCACACCTACAGGTGTATCTAAGGGCTTCATGACACCTGAGTTCATCTGCAAGGTAGATGAGAATGGTAATGTCCTTCAGGCAAACAAGGGATTCAAGCCTTCATCTGAGATTAAGATGCACATGAGAGTTTACCAGAAGAGACCTGATGTAGGATCTGTAGTTCATGCACATCCTATGTATGGTACAGCTTTTGCCATCGCTGGTATTCCTCTTACTCAGCCCATCATGCCTGAGGCAGTTATCGCACTTGGCTGTGTTCCCATCGCTGAGTACGGTACACCTTCTACAATGGAGATCCCTGACAACCTTGAGAAGTACCTTCCTTACTTTGACGCAGTTCTTCTTGAGAACCACGGCGCTCTTACATGGAGTACAGACCTCAACGCTGCATACATGAAGATGGAGTCACTTGAGTTCTACGCAGAGCTTCTTTACAAGTCAAAGATGCTTGGCGGACCCAAGGAGTTCGATAAGGAGAATATCGAGAAGCTTTACGCAATCCGTCGTAAGTTCGGTATGCCTGGTAAGCACCCCGCAAGCATCTGCCTCAACAAGGGCGAGCACAACTGCCATAACTGTGGCGGCAACTGTGGCGGCGCTGATTTCAAGCAGTTCCCTGGATATCAGTACGATTTCGTTGGCAAGGATTGCGCATCTGCACCTGCTGCTGACAACGCTGACCTCGTAGCTGAGATTACAAAGAAGGTTCTTGAGTCACTCGGAAAGTAATTCCCTGAGGCGTCTTGAGGAAAAAAATGGAAAATACAAATTTTGACAGTGCAAAAATTGAAAAAATCGCACAGAAGATAGCCGGAGGTGGAATCCTCAAGGAAATCATGTGCCTGGAGCTTGCAGTTAAGCTCATCGAGAGAGTTGAGCAGCAGGCAGAGGCCATGGGAATGAGGATAGTCGCAGCAGTGTCAGATGCATCGGGAAGACCGATTGCAGTTCACTGCATGGACGGTGCCTTTCATGGAAGCTTCGATGTGGCAGTCAACAAGGCTTACACGGTGACAGCATTCCAGATGCCGACGGCTAAGCTTGCTGAACTTTGCAAGCCCGGCGGTGAGCTCTACGGTCTGCAGTTTTCGAACGACCTTCACGTGATGATTCTTGGAGGCGGCGTTCCGCTCATGGTGGGAGATACCATGGTTGGTGCTCTTGGAGTATCCGGCGGAACTGCAGCAGACGACAGTGCACTTGCAGAGTTTGGCGGTAATATTTTTAAGGAGGTAATAAAGTGTCTGTAGATGAGACCTTAGTTCATGACATAGTACAGAAGGTCATGGCTAATATGCAGATCACAGGTGAGGTCAAGGGAATGCACGGCGTATTCAAGGATATGAACGATGCCATCAATGCTTCCATCGAGGCTCAGAAGGTAGTTCGCACCATGACTCTTGACCAGAGAGAAAAAATTATCTCTGTGATCCGAAGAAAAACACACGAGAATGCAGAAATGCTTGCAAACATGGGTGTGAACGAGACTGGAATGGGTAATGTTGGTGACAAGATCATGAAGCATCACCTCACAGCAGATAAGACACCCGGAACAGAGGATATCAAGACTATTGCCTGGTCTGGAGACAGAGGACTTACTCTTGTTGAAATGGGACCCTTTGGTGTAATCGGAGCCATCACTCCTGCCACCAACCCTTCAGAGACAGTAATCTGTAACTCAATCGGAATGCTTGCTGGTGGCAACACGGTAGTATTCAATCCTCATCCAAATGCGAAGAAGACAACAATCTTCACAATCAACATGATCAACGAGGCTTC
>DCHL01000055.1:0-755 GCA_002317595.1 Lachnospiraceae bacterium UBA1753
GTGTACTTCCATACACACAAATATTAAAATGGCAAAAATAACAGGGTTAACTTAGTTCGAAAGGAAAGAGGATGAAGAGAAAACTTGCACTTATTATGGCATTTATCATGGCATTTCCACTTGCGGCATATGCCGATAACCGTATGCTGGACAGGGATATTATCTACATGTCGGCGGATGCCGAGGACGAGGCGGCCGCGGAAGGCCAGTACACTACTGACAGCGTCGACTATGCGGACGGCGTGACGGACGAGATGACTAAGGCTGAGTACTGGTGTGGGAAATCCGTTGAGAACCCTGACGATGTGCTGATGAGCCACGAGCAGATTAAGGCATACAATCAGAGCGCTATCAATACGAAGGATGCCAGCATGGTTGACCTGAAAAAAATAAAGACGGTCAGCGCCGACAGCCTTAAGGCGGCATTGATTTCTGGAATGCCAGGTTCCTTCAGGCGAAGCAATGGCAGTGAGCGAACCATATATGCAAATACTGTTCTCATATCATCCAACCAAATATATCTTGGACGTTTTGCTGACGCTATCAGGGATACGGCATTCACTGGAAATAAAATTGATGTGAAGTACGCGGTCACTGTTAAGAGAACGGACATAAGGAACGTTCCCACAACTGATTACATTGGATATAGTGCTACGGATTCAGATAACGAGATCGTTCTCTCATCACTCAACGTCAATGAGCCCTTTGTGGTCAGGCAGAAGTGCGAGTATGATGGGCAGACCTTCTATTATGGT
>DCHL01000055.1:898-4068 GCA_002317595.1 Lachnospiraceae bacterium UBA1753
AAGTCATACTATTCGCCCTACGCATCAGAACTTAAGCTCACTCTCGGCACCGTTCTTAAGGAAGTGCCTGAGAATGAAATTCCCAGAAGCATAGCTGAGCGCGGACCATGGAACAACTATGTGGTCTATGTTCCTACAAGGAAGGACGACGGAAGCTATGAGGCCAAGATGGCGTTGATTGCCCAGAACAATAGGGTATCTGAGGGCTATCTGCCACTCACAAAGAGGAATGTGCTTGAGATAACCATGAGCTGCCTTGGAAACAGGTACGGCTGGGGCGGAATGCTTGATGCCCTGGACTGCTCTGCCTACACGAGGACGGTGTACAGGTGCTTTGGACTTATCATGCCCAGGAATACAAGCTGGCAGCCACTTGTGTTAGGAACAGCATTTGATATTAAGGCAATGACAGATGCGGAAAAAATTAATGCACTCAGAAGAGTGCCAGCAGGTTCGCTGTTATATTTTCCCGGACATACAATGATATATCTTGGAATAGTTGATGGAAGGCCATTTGCAATCTCTGCAACTGGAAGTCTGTCAGACAGTGCCGGTGAGACGGGAGCTGCGGCAGATGTTAGAAGCATGAATTCTGTCATTATCACACCACTTGACGTGAGAAGAGGCGCATCCTCCAGCTATACAACCTGGCTTCGCAACCTGACAACCATCGTCTGCGTACAGGGTGTCAACAAGTACGAAATCTCAGGAGAAGCGGCGGATGACCCGACAGATGAGCCGACAGATGACCCGACAGACGACCCGACGGACGACCCCAAGTATCCTGAAATCTTGCTGAAGGTCGGCGAGACTAAGAGCATCGTGGGAGATATCGGAGCGACTGGCAGGATGAAATATGTTGTTTCAGATACTGCTGTTGCAACTGTGAACTCAAAGGGCGTCATCAAGGCGAAGAATAACACGGGTTCAGTTTCTGTTACCGGATATACTAGGTCTGGCAAGAAGTGGGTGATGACAGGCAAGATTACGGCCGAGGTAGTTGCACCCAAGTTTGAGAAGACGATTTATCTCACTGAGGGCGATTCTGTGTGCCTGGAGGATTACATGACAGACTGCGACAGGACCTGTGTTGAGCTTGTGACTGCCACGAAGCCGTCTGTTGCAGACTGTGTGAGGGAGAACCTGACACTAACAGCTGTGAAGGCTGGAACCTGCAAGCTCAGAATCAAGGTATTTGGAAGAACGACTGTAGTGACGGTAATTGTGCAGAAATAGCCGATGAGTGCTGCAGATTATGAGCCAGCTACAACGGAGAATAGTGACTATGGGAAAAAATAATAGCCTCAATTATGGTGAGGAACTGTACAATCTTCTTGCGCAGTTCCTGAACAGGCCGTCCAATCGAGAGTTTCTTGACAGCATAAGAGGAGAGTACGGTGTTCTCTGGGCTCTTGCAAGTGCAGGGGAGAGCATTACTGCAGGTGAACTCAAGGACAGGCTTCATGTCGTGCCGGGGCGCATGACGGATATACTGACTTCACTTGAATCAAAGGGATATATCCGCAGGGAGAAGGACGATAAGGACAGACGTATAGTCAACGTCTTCCTTACACCAGCTGGCAGGAGTGAAGCCGAGGTCAGGAGGCAACAGATCCATGAAAAGTACAGTGGACTGTTTGAGGCGCTTAGCCCTGACGATGCCAAGGAACTCATAAGGCTTCTTGGGATATTGCTTACATACAGTTAACAATGGACTATCATGGTCCGGGATAGAAAGCAATGGATCGTCATGGTCCGGGATTTTGAGAGAGACATTTTATGAAAAACAACGTTGTTAATACCACCCTCGGCCAGGCCGAGGGTGTTGCTATGGATGGATTTGTGAGATGGTTTGGCATTCCCTACGCCAAGCCGCCTGTCGGGGAACTGCGGTTTAAGAGGGCTGTAGCCCACGAGGGCTGGGACGGCATTAGAAGATGTGATAAGATGGGGCCGAAGCCTATACAGATGGCTGGAGGTAAGTTTGCCGACCTCACAAAAACTGAAACACCTGAGAGCGAAGACTGTCTGAGCTTAAATATCTGGGCGCCTGAGGGGGCAGTTGCTGGAATTGCTGAAAAGGATGTTTCTGGAGATTTCGAGAAGAATACTGCTGGGAATATTGACAAGGCAACGGCTGGTAATCCCGTGCAACGCGAGTTGCTTCCTGTATTCGTCTGGATATATGGCGGCGGCCACCACGCTGGTGACGCGGCTGCGGCTGAATATATGTTGGATGAATTTGCAAAGGAGGATGTGGTTGCAGTTTCGTTCAATTACAGGCTCGGAGTGCTTGGCCTCTATGATTTTTCCGAGTACGACGACAGTTTTGATTCGAACTGCGCGATATCAGATATGATACTCGCCCTAAAGTGGGTCAATGAGAACATCGCTTCCTTCGGCGGTGACCCTTCAAGGGTTACGCTATGCGGAGAGTCTGCAGGTGGAAGCGCGATTCTTGCCCTGCTGTCTAGTGAGAGTGCACGGCAATATTTTTCCCAGGCAATCGTCATGAGCGGTATCGCCAGCAACACCTCGCGGAAAAAAATGCAGAGGATAAACAATGAGCGGTTCCTGCGGCGCATTGGCGTGGGGACAGACGAGGTCGCAAGGCTCAGGGATATGGATGTTTCGATTCTTAAAGAGGGCTGCGCCCAGTTTTTTGCCGAGCGTGAAGTTGACAATCCGGGAATCATGGCGAACGGTCCTGTTGTGGATGACCTGGTTAGCGCCCTGCCGCTTGAGGCTATCAGCCAGGGTGCGGCAGCGGGCAAGAGAGTGATGTTTGGAACCTGCCGAAACGAAGGAGGTCTTTTCACACGGATGAAGATATGTCCGGAGACCTGGCAGGACGTCGATAAGATGCTCACGGTTAATGGATATGAGGAAAAAATACCCGAGTTTCATTACAGGTACACGAGAAAGACCGAAAAGCGCAGCGTGATGGCAATCAACCGCGACAGGATGTTCCTGGCGGACACTGTGAAGTGTGCCCTGGCGCAGAGTAAGTACAATGATACCTTCATGTACAGATTTGATTTCAACACACCGTTCTCGAGAATACTGAAGCTTGGTCCGACCCACTCAATGGACGTGTGTCCGGCCCTCGGGACGAAGGATGGAAATATGTTTCTGCTCTACAAGGGTGTCAGGTCGAGGAAGATTGACAG
>DCHL01000121.1:0-163 GCA_002317595.1 Lachnospiraceae bacterium UBA1753
GAGTGCAACGGAGCAAGCAGAAACTAATACCACTCGTTGCAAAAAAGTTTCTTATAGCGGCGAGAGTGCAACGGAGCGAGCAGAAACTCAAACCCTCCGTTGCACAAAAGTAACCTATGGCGGCGAGAGTGCAACGGGGCGAGCAGAAACTAATACCACTCGT
>DCHL01000121.1:246-2768 GCA_002317595.1 Lachnospiraceae bacterium UBA1753
CCGTTGCACAAAAGTAACCTGTGGCAGCGGTAGTGCAACGGAGCGAGCAGAAACATACAACCTTCGTTGTACAACACCATACTTGGAGCATACCAATGCAACGGAGCAAGCACCCACATTTCTTAAAAGTCTATAAACATGTGGTATCTTCTCATCTAAAATGATAAACTGTGAAGAATCACAGCGAACTGTGAAGAATCACAGCGAACTATGAAGAATCACAGCGAACTATGAAGAATCATAGCGAACTGCATAAGAATCACAGAAAACTGTGAAATGACATGAGGAGATGCGATATGTTTAAAGGGAAATTTGAAGATGCATCCTGGAGAGAATTCACTGGCGGCGGAAGGGGAGCTGAAGCTGGTGGAGATAATGGCGGTTCTACTGAGGGCAGGCCGTTAAAGGGAGGCAGAGGAACAAAAATAATCAGGGTAGTCATTGTTCTGTTTGTTGCGCTGGTAATTTTTCTGGTGATTGATGACTGCTGGTATTCCGTCAAGGAGACACAGACAGCCGTGATTACCACATTTGGTAAGGCAGAGCTCAATCCCAACAAGGGACTTCAGTTCAAACTGCCAATCATTCAGGAAGTCACTCTGGTCAACACGACCGTGCAGGGGTTTACAATTGGATATGGAACCAATGAGGATGGAACGACCTACGATGTGGATGATGAGTCGGTAATGATTACCTCCGACTACAACTTCCTCGACGTGGATTTCTATATCTCATACATGGTAACTGATCCCATCAAGTATCTGTATGCGTCACAGGCACCTGAGCAGATATTAAAAAATATTGCAATGACATCAATCCGTTCGACACTGTCTGCGTACTCTGTGGATGCTGCGCTGACGACTGGAAAGAGCGAGATTCAGGCGAATATCAGGCAGATGATTCTTGATAAGCTCGAGGAACAGGATATCGGAATCAGCCTTAACGATGCGCTGATTCAGGATGTTGAGCCACCGACAGTAGACGTAGCCAATGCCTTCAAGGCAGTTGAGACAGCGAAGCAGAACAAGGAGTCTGCAATCAACGAGGCCAACCAGTACCGGAATGAGCAGCTTCCTGCGGCAGAGGCCAAGAAGGATGAGATCATCCAGAAGGCAGAAGCAGAGAAGACTGCGCGAATCAACGAGGCGACAGGTCAGGCAGCGAGATTTGATGCAGAGTATGAGCAGTACAAGAATTACCCCTATATTACAAAGCAGAGAATGTTCTATGAGGCGATGGAGGATATCCTTCCTGAGATGAAGGTTGTCATCGATGATGGCAAGGGAAATATTCAGAAGTATTATCCTGTTGAGAGCTTTGTAACTAACCAGGACAGTGCGGATTAGGAGGGGATTGCCATGAAGAAAAAATTTAATTTTTTACCAGCAATAATCGCCGTCATTGTTGTGGTAGCAGTGTTGCTGGTGAGCTCGTGTACATATATTACATATGAAAATGAATACACAGTAGTCAAGGAGTTCGGGCAGATCAAGCAGATAAATGCAGACCCGGGACTCAGGTTCAGGACACCATTTATTCAGACGGTTAACACGATTTCAAAGAGCAAGCAGTTCTATGACCTTCCGAAGTCGGATGTCATTACTTCTGATAAGAAGACCATGATTGCTGATGCCTACATCATCTGGCATGTGACTGATGCCAAGACCTTCACCAAGGCACTTAATGCGAATTTTGCAGCAGCTGAGGGCAGAATCGATGTAATCGTCTACAATGCAATCAAGACAACTATCTCAAATATGACTCAGGAGGAACTCATCATCAGCCGTGATGACCCGATTGATGTGGCGAATGCTGACACAGCGCTTGAGGATGTTGAGATTAAGGATATCACTGCAGTGGAAGAGCTTGATGGTGATGACCAGACGACCGGAAGCGCTGAGGCATCAGAGAATTCAGACAAGGGAACTGCACGTGTCATTGCGATATCCAAGCAGATACTCACCTGCATTGGAGAACAGTGCGATATCTATGGCCTTGAGATTGATGATGTTGAAATCAAGGTTCTCGACCTGCCTGATGAGAACAAGGAAGCCGTGTACGAGCGTATGATTACTGAGCGAAATAACATCGCTGCTGCCTATAAAGCACAGGGTGAATCAGAAGCCCAGATTATCAGGAACACAACTGACAAGGAAGTATCAATCATGACCTCTGAGGCACAGGCACAGGCGGACAAGACTGTTGCAGAGGGTGAGGCAGAGTACATGAGAATACTTTCGGATGCCTATAATGACCCTGACAAGGCTGAGTTCTACCTCTATTCAAGGGCACTTGACACTGCCAAGAAGTCCATGGGCAAGTCTACGACACTGTTCCTTGATAAGGACAGTCCGCTTGCACAGATATTCCAGGGAGACCTCGTATCAGATAAAGCTCTGACATCAGCCTCAATATCTGCATCCCGCGCCGCAGTGGAATCAGCACCTGCCGACTCTCAGGAGGAGACCGAAGAGTAGAATCTTTTGCAAAGCTGTTAATCGATGGGATTTGCAATACTGTTT
>DCHL01000094.1:0-1402 GCA_002317595.1 Lachnospiraceae bacterium UBA1753
TATTAAAATGTCTGATTATCATTATTCCACCATTCACTGTGTGTTTTCAGTTCAAATCTATTGCAAATCCACATTATATTGCTTTTTTACCCATTCATCATACCATAAATTGTGTGAAATGTGCTATGATAGATTCTGTATAAAATCATTTTGGGGATGGGGTTAGTTTACTGAGCCAGGGGGAATGAAATTTGAAAAAATATTTAGGTCTGATGACGGTCATTCTGGCACTGTTTTTCTGCGTTAGGGTGGAAGCCGCAGTGGTGAAACCGGAGCTTCCAGCATACTCATCTTCGCCGTACACCGAGGTGAATGGGAATGTGCCGTGCTTCCTGGAGTCGCAGAAGGCAACGACAGTATCAAGAGAATACTATCCTGAACTTGATTCGCTGGGCAGGTGCCGCACGGTATTTGCAGTTCTGGGCAAGGATCTGATGCCTACACAGGAGCGCGGTGAGATTGGCATGGTGCGGCCGTCGGGGTGGCATACGGTCAAGTACAGCGATGTGATTGCCGATAATTATTTATATAACCGCTGCCATCTGATTGGGTATCAGCTTTCCGGTGAGAATGCGAATGAGAAAAATCTCATTACTGGAACCAGATACCTCAATATTGAGGGAATGCTTCCTTTTGAGAATAAGGTTGCGAGATATATTGAGAACACAGGAAATCACGTGTTGTACAGGGTGAAGCCGGTTTTTGAGGGGAATAACCTTGTGGCTTCTGGAGTGGAGATGGAAGCCTGGTCGGTTGAAGATTCTGGCAAAGGCATCTCCTTCAATGTGTACTGCTATAATGTGCAGCCTGGCATTGAAATAGACTATGCTACTGGAGACAGTAAGCTGGGTAGCGACGCGGCGGCGGTAATGGCTGCGCTGGCAGCGGAGCGCGCGGCGGCCGCAAGTTCGGCAATATCTTCAGATGCTTCGGCCACTTCGGGTGCTTCGGTATCTTCCAGCGGTACTGTTACTGAATCGAGCGCGGCTAATTATATCGCAAATACAAACACGCACAAGTTCCATTATCCTTCCTGCGGAAGTGTTGATGATATGAAGGAGAAGAATAAGTGGTATTTCGTGGGCGGCAGGGATGACCTTATTTCGAAGGGGTACAAGCCTTGTGGGCGGTGCCACCCATAGTTGCAGCATTTGTTTTCCTTAATGAGCCTGAAAAATTGTCTTATGTGCTGGGAGAAGGATTCTATGATTAGCACATAAGTGTGAGGTGACCACGAGCATACTTTTTATGTGCGAAGGTGCAGAATCGGCGAAGAGCACATAATCCGGAAGGAGCTTTTTATGTGCGATTTGCAAGAATATTCAAGTAGTCCATAAAACCCAAGAGGTTTCTTATGTGCGAAGTGGAGGAATCTACGAATAGCACATAAGCCCAAGGCAAC
>DCHL01000094.1:1469-8992 GCA_002317595.1 Lachnospiraceae bacterium UBA1753
GAAACTTCTTATGTGCGATGGGAAGGAAGTGGCGAAGTGCACATAAGCCTGAAGAGGCAGCCCAATAAAAGCTGCAGCACAATAGAAGAGGCAACCCAATAGAAGATGCAACCCATCAGAAAAGCAATAAAACACAGAATACACTATAGATGGAACAATACTACAAAGGTGGAGCAATATGAAATTACTGGTAATTGGAAAAGAGGGTAGGCTGGCAAGACAGTCGAAGCCTGGCAGGCTTGATGGCAAGGAAATCGTGTATGTGCCGATGGATGCCACGGATGAGGAAATCCTTGAGAAGGGCCATGATGCGGATTACGTGCTGATAGACGCAATGAGCAGGCTGTCAGGAACGGCTATCAGGGCGATGAAGAACCTGAAGATGATTCACTCTGAGGGAGTTGGCTATCAGGGCGTGGATGTTAAGGCTGCTGCAGAGCAGAATGTGTATGTGTGCAACTGCAAGGGTATGAACTCCAGGGCGGTTGCGGAGCATGAGATCATGCTGATGCTGGGGTGCCTTAGAAGCATGGTCTGCGGAAATCGCGACGTGCTTGCGGGTCACCAGATTGAGCGCAAGGAAAAATATATGCTGGAGGGTTCGCTGCGTGAACTGGCGGACTGCCTCATCGGTATTGTTGGATTTGGCGATATCGGAAGGGAATGCGCAAGACTTGCGTCTGCTTTTGGAGCGGAATGCGTGTATTATAACCGATCGGCGGCACCTGAGGAGCAGTGCTACGGCGCAAGGCGTATGGAACTTGATGAACTCCTTGCAAAGGCTGACATCGTGACACTTAATTTACCCGTTACTGAAGCCACGAAAAATATTGCATCGACCGAGTTCTTTGGTAAAATGAAAGAAGGCGCGGTATTTATAAATGCGGCAAGAGGAGAGCTTGTGGATTCAGAGGCACTGATTGAAGCGATAGCATCCGGCAGGATTTCCATGGCGGGACTTGACTGCGTGGCGGGAGAGCCTGTGAGAGTGGATAATACGATGGTTACTGCTCCGGAGGAAGTGCTGGAAAGAATTATTTTTTCACCGCATATCGCAGGTATTACTGCGAGTTCCTTCAAGAGGGGCTACGAGATGTTCTGGGAGAACATTGACAGGATGGAAGCTGGGGAGAGACCGGAGCGCATCGTGAACGGGCTTTGATTTCAGGCTTGGAAAAATAAAGTAATTACTATTCAGAAAGGAATTTTTAATAAAATGGTAAATGAGGTATTTAAGGGCATGCTCTCGGGCAAGTCGATAATCAGGGAACTTTCGGAGTACGCGACAGAGCGCGGCAAGGAAATCGGATATGAGAACGTGTTTGATTTCAGTCTCGGCAATCCTTCTGTTCCCGCAGCCCAGGAGTATGCAGATGAGATAATCCGTATGCATGAGGAGGACAACCCCATGGCAATCCACGGATATTCTCCCTCACTTGGTAATACTGCTGTAAGAACAGCTGTTGCAGAGAGCCTTAAGGAGCGCTTTGGTGTTGATTATGAGACCAAGCACATCTTCATGACTTCAGGTGCAGCGGGCGCCCTTGCACATGCCCTCCGAGCAGTGACTAAGCCGGGAGATGAGGTCATCACTTTTGCACCCTTCTTCCCTGAGTACACCCCTTATGTGAAGTTCACAGGCTGCGAGCTTAAGGTTGTTCCGGCAAATACTGCAGACTTTCAGATTAATGTTGACGCCTTCATTGAGATGCTCAATCCCAACGTTCAGGCCGTTCTCATCAACACTCCCAACAATCCTTCGGGAATTGTGTACAGCCAGGAGACACTCAGGACTCTGGCAGGCATCCTTGAGGAGAAGCAGAGGGAGTACGGTCACGATATCTTCCTGATTTCCGATGAGCCTTATCGCGAGATTGTATTTGACGGAAAGGAAGTTCCATATCCTTCAAAGTATTATGACAACACTCTTTCGTGCTATTCTTTTTCAAAGAGTTTGTCGCTTCCTGGAGAGCGTATCGGATATGTTGCTGTTAATCCGCTGGCAACTGATGCGGATATTCTTGCAATCATCATGGGACAGATCAGCCGTGGTATCGGTCACAACTGCCCTTCGTCTTCGGTGCAGCTTGGCGTCATGAAGTGTCTTGATCTGACATCCGACCTCACAGTTTATGAGAGGAATATGAACCTTCTCTATGATGCACTCACAAGACTTGGATTTGAAGTTGTGAGACCTGGTGGAACCTTCTACATCTTCCCCAAGGCACTCGAGGAGGATGCAAATGCATTCTGCATGAAGGCTAAGGAGTATGATCTCATTCTTGTGCCCGCTGACAACTTCGGATGTCCCGGCTACTTCAGAATGGCTTACTGTATTGACACTGAGAAGGTGGAGCGCTCAATACCTGTATTTGAGAAGTTTGTCAGGGAGCAGTATCCTGAAGCTTTAGCTTAAGGAGGTCCTTGCATGGCATTTAATCCGGCTGCGATGATGAAAATCATCGGTTTGAAAAATAAATTCGATAAGAATCATCCCGGAGTGGCTGCATTCATTGGAAATGTGGCAAGGAAGGGAATAAAAGAAGGCAGCATCATTGAGATTACGGTTACTGACCCGGACGGTGAGAATATGACCACCAATATGAGGGTTACTGCGGATGACCTTGAGATGCTTCAGGAGATAAAAAATATTTCGGGACAGAATTAAGTACTAGCTGTATTTTAACGAAAGAATTGCGCAGCAATTATTGAGTTTTGAACGTAGCTGCGAAGCAGCCTGCGTTAGAGCTGCGTAGCGAAGCGGATTGCGAATGTCCGCTTTACATTTCTACATAAGAAAGGGAAGATAAGTATGAAAAAGAGGATGCTCAGGAACATTTCGCTTGTAACGGCGGCAGTACTCATTGCAACGTCTATGACAATTCCAACCTTCGCGGATGAAGAGGGCAGTGTTATTGATGAGACCGGATATGAAGCCCTAGAAGAGGCTGACTTCGCTGAGGAAGAGGCGGTTGTTGGAGTGGTGCCATTTGACATCAGTAACCTTGAAACAGGAACCATAGATGCAGATGGAAATCCCTTTTATGGAGTCAAGAAGGGACCTGAAACCACCTACGGCAACATGGAAGGTGGAATAGAAGAGGAATGCACTGGTGGAGATGTGACTGAGCTTCCAGAATCTTACTATTCGCCCAGCGAGAACAGGACACAGGTTTTTAACCAGGCTTATTATGGAACCTGCTGGACCTTCGGTACTCTTGGTGCAGTTGAGGCATCTGCCCTTAAAAACATTGAAGGACTGGAACTTAGCGGTAAAGATATGGAACTTAGCAGGATCCACCTTGCATATTATACCTACATGGCTGATCCAAAGGATACACTTGGTGGACTTACTGGAGATTCCAACAGAATTGATAAGAGAAAGGGCAACGTGTCCAAGGATTTCATGAATGAGGGTGGTCTTCCGGCGCAGCAGATAACTACTCTCATGAACTGGAAGGGTGCGGCTGATGGAAAGACTGTAATGCCCTATTCGGATTCGATAACGGCATACGAAGAGGCATACAAAGACGGTGTGATTCCTCACTGTGAGTCGTTGATTAAAAAATATAAGAGTAAAATAAATGCTTATCTTACTGATAACGAATTCACTGACGGAAGGGTGCCTTTATCCGATGATGGTAATCGGTTTTGGATCAATATGCTTGATCCCCGTGACAGATATGAGGGTATGAGTGATGAAAAATATTACAACACCTTCATGGCAGTCATCCGCAATATTATAGAAATAAAAGATGCACCTTCATTTTCATATGTTTACTCTGTCACACCAACCCCTACAGATGCGACAGCATGGAATGATCTTTATCATGTGACAGGTGCGAAGATTGTAAACGACGCGTCCACAGAGGAGAACAGGAATGCAGTTAAGGCCTTAATCCGGGACTATGGATCTGCTTCCTTCACTTATTATGAGGGCAATGAGACAAACATGTCGCCAGAACAGCAGAGAGGTGAATTCTATTCGGTCTCAAATAACTGCTATTACCTTTATACAGATATCCAGGGCTATGAAGAGGATGAAAACGAAAATCCAGATCACGATAAGCCTATAAAATATCACACAAATCATTGCATCCAGGTAGTTGGATGGGATGACAACTTCTCAAAGGATAAGTTCAATGTTGAGCCAGAGGGTGATGGTGCCTGGATTGTAAAGAACAGCTGGATGGATACAGAAGAGAATGAGGATGCCTGGTGTCATGAGGGCCTTTTCTATATTTCATATTATGACAAAATGTTTTCGAATGTAATTGCATATGATGTTGAGGATGCTAAGACAACCGACAACAACTATCAGTATGATGGAGCGGCATATAGCAAGGAGTACAGCAATGATGGCACAACACTTAAGGCTGCAAATGTATTCAAGGCATCGGCTTCAGATGGTGAATTACTGAAAAGAGTTGCTTTCTCTACCGCTCAGTCTGAGCAGGATGTTACCGTTTCAATCTATAAGAATATGGTATATGGCAACAATCCTGAGAGTGGTATCAAGGTATCTGAGACGAAGACTCATTTAGATTATCCAGGCTACAGATATGTGGACCTTGATAAGCCGGTTGTCCTTAAAAAGGGAGAAAAATATGCAGTAGTAATAACTCTTGAAAGGGAAACGGAGCCTTCGATAGACCTTGAACTTAATGTGGCTGAGTCAGTTGCAAAACTCAAGGCAGGTCAGAGCTACATCTTTAATGAAGCGAATGGCAGATGGACTGACTGCAGGACAATGAGCAGGAGGTTGAAAACTGGCAATTTAAGAATCAAGGCATTTACAGACAATATTGACGAGGCTGATCTTGGCAGGTATACGGCATCCGGTGACTCCGTTCCTATGAGAGAAAAGCTTAATGCAAAGGGTAAGGTCACAGGTCGAATTGTTGATGCTGATGCTGTGAGCGCAAACAGCGTTATTACAGTAAATGCTGGTACGAAGTTCTCTATCAAGAGCTTTACAGATGCAGAGGTATCTGAATTTGCTATTCTTGATGACAGCACTGCCACAGAGCCTCTTAGTGAAGGCGTGAGAAAGACTGCAGCAGGTCAGGTTTCAAAGACTGGAGTTGTCAGGGCTAAGGCTATTAAGAAGAATGGTTCATATTCAATGACCATCGGTTTCAAGCAGGGAGAGGAAGAAAAGAAGCTTGTTGTTAAGATTGAGAACATTGGCTTCGACCGTGCAATCAAGAGTGTGGCTGTGAACGAGGCGAAGACCGTAGGCCTCAGCCAGCTGACAGACGCAGGATACGTTGGTGATGCGTCAGCCATTCAGGAGATTAAATGGACTGTCAACGCTGGCAAAAATAATAAGCTTGCAGCAGTGGAAGTATCAGACGATAACCGCTTGGTTACAATTACTCCGAAGGAATCAGTAAGGGGTAAGGTTAAGATTAGTGCAGTCATTAATGGCAAAAAATATTCAACTTACGTTAAGGTTGACACTAAATAAATTAGTTCTGGAATATAGATGCTTGAAAGAAAGGAGAGAAAAATAGTATGAGAAAAGGAACACTTCGTTTTATCTCGGTTATGACTTCAGTTGCCCTTCTTGCAACGTCAATGGCTATCCCTGCATTTGCAGAGGAGCAGACCACCGAAACCGTTCAGGCTGCAGATGTGGAAGCTGAGGATATCGAGATTGAGGCAGAGGAGCAGACCGAGGAAGTTGACGTGTCAGGAACTGAAGAGGGAACTGACGCTGATAAGACGTTGGTACTTGATGAGACAGAGGCTGCTGAAGAGGCTGATGAAGATGGCGCTGAGAGTGAGGCGGCAGTACTTGGAACACTTGACATTGAACTGCCCGAGGCAGGTGTGTTACGACCTGATGGAACAGTATTCTATGGCCTTAAGGAAGGTCCACGTACTGAGTATGGCAATATGGAAGGTGGCATTGATGAGGAAGCAACAGGCGGAGAGGGCACGGCAGCACTTGCCTACTACTATTCCCCTGCAGAGAGCCGCACAAGAATCATGGACCAGACACACTATGGTACCTGCTGGACCTTTGGCGCACTTGGTGCTGTTGAGGCATCTGTCCTTAAGAATCTTGAAGGCGTGAGCAAGGATGATCTGCTGCTGAGCCGAATTCATTTTGCGTATTTTGCGTATATGGTTGATTCAAAGGATCCGCTTAAGGGCCTTGACGGTGATTCAAACAGAATTGATCTCAGAGATGATCCTGAGACCGAAGAAGATGAAAGTTCTACTGATTTCATGAATGAGGGTGGTCTGCCGGCTCAGATTATTACAAACCTCATGAACTGGAAGGGTGCAGCTGATGGCAATAAATACTATCATTATGAGGATGCAACCAAGGCATATGAGGATGGACTCATTCCTCATTGCGAGTCTCTGATTCGTAAGTATGCGACAAAGATTAAAGCATTCGTCTTGAAATACGGCACTGAGACAGGAAGAGTTGTTTACAGCTCGAAAGGTTATTGGATAAACATGTTAGATCCCACGGACCGTATGGATGGGATGACGGACGCTGATTATCACGATGTGTTTATTTACCTTGTTCAGAACTATATTGATTCTAATGCTAATGGGTACATTTACAGCATAACACCCAAGCCGAAGCAATCAGTGGGATGGGATGACATCTATCATGTTATTGGAACCAAGGTTGTAAATGACAGCTCTACTCCTGAGAACAGGGCCGCAATTAAGCAGCTGATTTCCGACTATGGTTCAGTTACCTTCAGTTACTATGAAGGAAATGAGACAAACCTGCCTGCCTCAGAGCAGAATGGTGCATTCTACTCAAAGGAGAACAACAGCTACTACTGCTACGGTGATACAAGGTCTGACGGAAGCAGAATTTACTCTAATCACTGTATTCAGGTAATTGGCTGGGATGATAACTTCTCAAAGACCAAGTTCAATAAAGCTCCCGAGGGCGATGGCGCATGGATTGTTAAGAACAGCTGGATGGACAGCGAGGAGACTGATGAGGCATTCTGCCATACAGGAATCTTCTATATTTCATACTATGACAAGCTCCTGAATGGATATATTGCGTATGACGTTGAGGCGGCTGATGCTACTGATAATAACTATCAGTATGATGGTGCGGCGTACAGTGAGGAGTTTTACTCAGGCGATTCTGACACAATTAAGGGTGCAAACATATTCAAGGCATCTGCCGCAAAGACTGAGTTGTTAAAACGTGTCGCTTTCAGTACTTCTCAGTCAGAGCAGGAGGTCAGGGTTTCAATCTATAAGAACCTTATTGACGGCACTAATCCGGAGAGTGGACTGTTAGTTTCGGAGACAACTGAATATATTGATTACCCTGGTTTCAGGTATGTTGATCTCAAGTCACCTGTGCTCCTTAATAAGGGAGAGAAATTCGCTGTTGTCGTAACTCTCACGAAGAGTGGTGGAGAGGCTTCCATTGATCTTGAGGTTGATGGCGGTGAGGCACAGGCAACTACAAAGGCTGGAAGAAGTTTCCTCTACGAAGATGGTGCATGGGTTGATGTGAAGAGCAAAGA
>DCHL01000148.1 GCA_002317595.1 Lachnospiraceae bacterium UBA1753
CCCACATCCTCCGTTGCACAAGCAGACCGCTCAGCGTCAACAATGCAACGGAGCGCCCAGAAACCTACACCCTCCGTTGCACAAGCAGCTCCCCCCAGCGCAACTAAGAAACCAACAATTTATGTTGAAATTACCCAAAAACAGACCGCCTATAATAGTTAATTTTTCACAAATGAGCGTTATGGGGCGGAAATTGGAGTGAAATTTGTTGACAATAGTGTGTGATATGAGTATTATCACATTATAGAACAACCGATTGCGCAGAATGGTGCGCAACGGGAAAATAAAAAATGAGATTACAATGGAGGATGAATCTTATGAAAAAGAAATTACTTGCAATGCTTCTTTCTACAGCAATGGTAGCAACACTTGCTGGATGTGGAAGCGCATCACCCGCAGCTGAGGCACCCGCAGCTGAGCCTGCAGCAACAGAGGAAGCAGCACCTGCAGAGGAGCCCGCAGCTGAGGCAGCTGAGGAAGTAGTAGAAGCAGACGTTGCAGTAGCATCTGATGATGCAATCGGCAACCTCATCGCAGCAACAGAGGGACCTGTTACTTTAACAGTTTGGGCTTCAGAGCTTCAGCAGGATTTCACACAGGAGCTTATCGATAAGTTCACAGAGCAGTATCCTGAGGTTACATTCAACATCACACTTGGTGCTTGCTCAGAGTCAGAGGCTAAGGATACAGTTCTTGCAGACGTTGAGGCAGCAGCTGATGTTTACGCATTCGCTGATGATCAGATCAACGAGCTTGTAAAGGCAGGAGCACTTCAGGAAGTTGCAGCTTCTTATACATATGATGTAGCAGGTGAGAACCTTGCAGGTGCTGTTAACGCAGCAACAGTTGGCGGCAAGCTTTACGCTTACCCCATGACAGCTTCTAACGGATACTTCATGTTCTACTCAAGCGAGTACTTCACAGAGGATCAGGTTAAGGATCTCGACACAATGATGCAGGTTGCAGCAGACGCTGGCAAGAAGATCTCAATGGACGTAGCTAACGGCTGGTACATCTACTCATTCTTCAAGGGCGCTGGACTTGACGTAGCACAGGCTGATGATCAGGGCAACAACACATGTGATTGGAACGCAGCAGGCGGTACAGACGTAGCTCAGGCACTTCTTGACATCTGTGCAAATCCTGGATTCCAGCAGGCTAAGGATGAGGAGTTCCAGACAGGTATTGCCGAGGGAACAATCATCGCTGGTGTATCTGGTACATGGGATGCTGAGGCAGCTGCAGCAGCATGGGGAGACAACTACGCAGCATGCAAGCTTCCTACTTACACAGTAGCAGGCGAGCAGAAGCAGATGAGCTCTTACTCAGGATACAAGCTTATCGGTGTTAACCCTCATTCAAAGTTCGTTGGTTGGGCAATGCTCCTCTCTGAGTACCTCACAAACGAGACATCACAGGTAGCAAGATTCAGCGCAACACAGGAAGGTCCTGCTAACTCAAAGGCATCACAGGCAGAGGCAGTTCTTGCAAATCCTGCAATCGCAGCTCTTGCAGCACAGGCAGAGTTCGCTACACCTCAGCGTGTTGGTGGCAACTTCTGGGCACCTGCTGAGACACTTGGTAACATCTTCGTTTCAGGAAACCCTGATGCAACAGATCTTCAGGAACTTCTTGACACAGCAGTAGATGGAATCACAGCTCCTGTAGAATAAGAGCAGAAACCGGATACAGAATCATAAGCCGGGTACGAAATCACTGTTAGAATTAACTGAATGAATGGATTGGATTCCAAGATTCAGGTATGTGGATAGTAACGTCTCATATGCCAGGATATGGCATATGGGGCGTTTTTTCTAAACAATATTTTTTCTGAGCAATATTTTTTCTAAACAAGGTTTTTCTAAAGAAATTTTTCAAAGCAAAAGATATGGAGAAGAGATCGATTATGCAAAATAAATTGGGACGATATTTCCGTGATCTGGGCACAGCATTTTCAAAGGGAGATATTTTTGTAAAACTCTCAGCCATCATCATGGGTATGGGATACTTTGTAAGAGGGCAGATTATCAATGGAATACTGATGACCTTGTTTGAGGTTGTTTTTGCAGTGGTCTTTGCTCTGTATGCAATCCCATCATTAGCTAAATTTTCAACACTTGGTACAGTTCAGTTCGCGCAGGAGTTCAACCCAATCACCATGCAGAACACTGTAAATGACTACGACAATTCGTTTCTCATCCTGCTCGGAAGTGTTATCGCGTTGATTGCGATATTCGCATTCATCGTGGTTTACATTGCAAACATCAAGGCTGTTTACAGACTGATGCTCAAGAAGCAGAACGGAGAACATATCAATACATTCGGGGAAGACCTGAAGTCGATGATCAATGGAAAGTTCCATATCACACTTCTCACACTTCCCACTCTGGGCGTTGTCCTGATGAACATCATTCCGATTATCGTGCTGGTTTTCATCGCCTTCACAAATTACGACCAGAACCATATGCCACCCGCAGCACTGTTTACCTGGGTAGGCTTTGCTAACTTTAAGACACTGTTCACGCATACCTCCTCATCAACCTTTGGATATGCGTTTTACAAGGTTCTGAAGTGGACCCTCATCTGGGCCTTCTTTGCGACCTTCACGACCTTCATCGGCGGAATCATTCTCGCAAAGCTGATTAACGACAAGAGAACAAGACTTCCCAAAATGTGGAGAACCTTGTTTATCGTTGCAATCGCAGTTCCACAGTTCGTAACTCTCCTTCTCGTCAGAAACTTCTTTGCTGATGCAGGAATCGTGAACACCATCTGTTCAAACATTGGTATCACCTCATTCCTGCAGAGCTGTGGACTGGTAAGCACAAGGATTGATTACATCCCCTTCCTTACAGATCCGCACTGGGCGATGGTAATGATCATTCTTATCAACATCTGGATTGGAGTTCCTTATCAGATGCTGATTGCCACAGGAGTTCTGATGAACATTCCTGAGGAGCAGATTGAGAGTGCAAAGATTGACGGAGCTAATAAATTCCAGATTTTCTGGAAGATCACAATGCCCTTCGTACTTTTCATTCAAGGTCCCGCACTCATCACTGATTTTGTAAAAAATATTAACAACTTCAACGTAATCTTCCTTCTTACACAGGATGTATATGTTACACCTGACCAGCTGATGGCGAACTCGAATGCGAAGGAGATTGACCTTCTTGTAACCTGGCTCTTCAGACTTACTAATGAGTACTACAACTACAAGATGGCATCAGTAATCGGTATCATCGTATTCATCATCTGTGCAACATTTACACTGATTACCTACTCACGAATGATTAAGGGCGACAGAGAGGAGGACTTCCAGTAATGAAAAAAGTAATTAGAGATATTCCAAGACATATACTGCTTTTTGTACTTGTAGTCATCTGGCTGACACCGATCTTCTGGCTGTTTGCAACTTCGTTCAGCACACATCCAGGAATCAACATCGCGCACTTCCTGCCTTCAGGATATACGCTGGGAAATTACCAGAAGCTGTTCTTCCAGCCTGATTCAGTTGTACGCTATAACACCTGGTTCATGAATACCTTTATCATCGCACTGTTTACATGCCTTATTTCTACCGTGTTTGTACTCATGGTAAGTTACGCATTCAGCTGCATGAGATTTGAGGGAAGAAAAGAGCTGATGAGCTTCTCACTAATCCTCAGCATGTTCCCCGGCGTGTTATCAATGATCGCTGTGTACTTTGTAATGAAGTCCATCGGACTTACGAACTCACACCTCGGAATGATCATCGTGTACTCAGCGGCATCAGGACTTGGATTCCTGATTGTAAAGGGCTTCATGGACACAATTCCAAAGTCACTGCGAGAGGCAGCAAGACTTGAGGGTGCATCAGAAGCGAGAATCTTCTTCAAGGTTGTAATCCCGCTTTCGAAGCCCATCGTTGTATACCAGATTATCAGCTCCTTCCTCATTCCCTGGGGCGACTTCGTTCTTGCGAAGCTTATGCTCAACTCAGGAAAGGCAGAGGACTGGACCGTTGCAATCGGTCTGTACAACATGCTTAACAAGTCACTGATCAACAAGTATTTCTCAGTGTTCTGTGCAGGCGGAGTAATGATTTCAATACCCATCTCCATCCTGTTCATAATCATGCAGAAGTTCTACGTAGAAGGTGTAACCGGAGGTGCAACCAAGGGTTAATTTCCTTCGGGTAAAAAATAAAAAGACATATTTTTTCCACAGGAAAAAAGTAAAAGGAGACAGAAATGAACAATCAGTTTGTTGTAAATATCATCCATCGTCCCGAGATGGTTCCGGAGTACGCCGAGAAGGTGACCGGACATGGACAGGCGGAGGATATCGGAAGAAAGGCACTCCTCACAGAGTCCCTTGACATTTTCAAGTTCCAGCAGGCGACAGCCCACAAGCATGGACTTAAGACCACAATTCAGATGACCTACGCAGCACTCTTTAACGAGGAGGCTGTTTCACTGGCAAAGCATGACCACGAAGAGTACGGTGATGAGATCGCGCTCTCGCTGCTCGGCCTTCCCTGCAAGGAATTCCGTGAGAAGTACAAGACAAAGGACTTCTGCATCTGGATGTTCTCAATGGAGGACAAGAAGCAGATTGTTGATGATGTGTTTGGAAAGTTCCATGACATCTTCGGCTTCTACCCTGAGTCAACTGGTTCCTACTACATGGACGCAGAGCTTACAAATTACATTAAGGAAAAATATCCCTGCGTAAAGTGTGCAGTAGCAACCTGCTGGGAGGAAGGCCCCAAGGCATACCACACCTGCAACAATTCCTGGTACACACTTTTTGACGGTGGCCCATGGAACCCTTGGATTCCCTCAAAGCAGAACACACATGC
>DCHL01000022.1:0-6407 GCA_002317595.1 Lachnospiraceae bacterium UBA1753
GGCAGACGCCCGGGACTTAAAATCCCGTGGGTAGTGATACCCGTACCGGTTCGATCCCGGTCGCCGGCAGCCTTGATATTTTTGCTCTGAACATGATGTTCGGAGCTTTTTTATTTTCGCATTATCTTATTTTTGTGCGTTATTTTCGAGTTTTTTATTTTCGAATGACTGTATCTAATGAGGTTAAGAGAAGAGACATTATGAAAGTAGTGATTATCAACGGTAGTCCCAGAAAAGGGAATACATATACCGCAACGGAGATTTTCAAGGACGAGATGAATAAGTGTGGAAAGACTCTTATCACAGAGTTTTTTATGCCAGATGATATGCCAAAGTTCTGCATGGGATGTCAGGTGTGTCTTGGGAATTCGTATGATAAGTGTCCACATCACAAATTTACTGAGCCGATATACAAGGCGATAATGGATGCTGATGCAATAGTTCTGACGTCGCCTCATTTTGGTGCAAGTTCCGTGCCTGGCAGTATGCAGAATCTGCTTGATCATCTCGATTTTCTTACAATGACGGTTGCACCGAGGAAGGAAATATTTGAAAAGAAAGCATTTGTTCTGACAACTGGAACTGGCTCGGCTGCGAGCATCAAAATGCTGAGTACATACTTGAAGCACTGGGGTATTAACAGAGTGTATTCGCTTGGGATTAAGTTATTTACCGATAAATGGAGCAGTATGCCGAAGGAAAAGCAGGAATACCAAGAGGCGAGGATCCGAAAGGCGGCCAGACGGTTCTATATTTTGAAGAAGAAGCCTGCATATTTTTCAACAGTATTCATGTACTACATCAACAGAATTATCCTAAAGAAATATGTTGGTGAGGGGAATTACCCTTACGAGTACTGGAAAGAAAATGGGTATTTTGATAAATGTCCGTTTTAGTTTAACAGAATGGCTTAATAGAATAGCATGTTTTTCCGATATATATTTCGAGTTAGGGAGAGCGCATTTTTCAATGGATTGAGTGTTGGAAAATGCGCTTATTATTTTGAGTAGAATAGGGGAAAAATATGACACAGACATTAAAGACAGAAGAGAAAAACGGAAAGCTGTCTGGATTCTGGCAGGTAAGAAAGTATCTGCTTAAGGCGGCAATGGAGACAAAAAAATCAAGGGCGGTATCGGATGACCAGGATGATGGAATGATGGCTCGTATAATGGCTAAGCTGAAGTCAGGGAAGAAACTGTCACCAAAGGAACTTGATTATCTTAAGAAGCATAATCCGGCGCTTTATGCACTTGCAGTGCGTGTGCAGAGGATGATTAAGGCCCTCGAGGAGAAGCTTAAGAATGCCAGAAGCAAGGAAGAGGCGAATGATATCATCATGGGGGCAATGCTGAGTGTTTCAAAGCAGGACCCTGCCAGAGAATATCTGCTTGCCGCGATTAATGATATTTCGAAGGAGTTTCATGATTCGAAGCAGTATGCCAGCCTCCCTGATACGAATGAAGAGGCTGATAAAAAATTGCAGAAAAAGGAGAATCGCATCAGGGAACTACAGAACGAGGACGAATACAGCAGAGAAGAACGCATTGGTGACGAATACAGCAGAGAGAAATGCATTAGTGAAGGATACAACAGAGAATCACTCTGTGACAGTGAGTTTGACCTGATTTCCTGGAGTCCATTGACTGAGGTGTATGAGGCAATGCCGAAATTCAAGGCTGAAGCTTGATTATTCAAGATGAAAAATGATTTGAACGCAGATAAGTTGCGAAGCGAAGCGGATTGCGAATGTCCGCTTTACGAAATATGATAACGAATAATAGGTGATATATTTTATTACGAAAAAGTATTGACAAAAAATAAACGCTCGTTTATATTTTCGAATGTGAACGCGCGTTTATTTTTATTTGGGAATAGTATCTGTTTTGGAAATGGAGGTCTGTTAATGAAAACGTCAAAAGAAGAGATTGTGATGACATCCCTCAGGCTGTTTGCTGAGCGTGGCTTTGATGCAGTGTCGACAAGCATGATTGCCGGAGAACTTGGTATCACAAAGGGTGCATTATACAGACATTTTACAAACAAGCTCGAAATCTTTGACTGCATCTTAAAGAAGATGTATGAACTCGATGAGCAGAGGGCCCAGGAGGACAGTGTTCCTGCAAAGGAGTTTTCTGAGGATGCGGAAAGCTATGAGACAACTGAGATAGGCGATTTTGTCGAATTCGTAAACAATCAGTTCCTGTTCTGGACAGAGGATCCATTTGCCTCCAATTTCAGGAAGATGATCACACTTGAGCAGTTCAGGAATGCGGAGATGACTAAGCTGTATCAGAATGTAATAGCAATCGGGCCGGTTAAATACACTGCAGATATTTTTTTCGAGATGATTAAGTCAGGGAAGCTGAATAATGAAGCAAAAGAGTATGGAGCCTGGAATCTTGCTGTGGATTTTTACGCGCCTCTCCAGTTGATGATTCAGCTGTCGGATGGCGGCGCAGATAAAGAAATGCTGCGCAGGAGCCTTAGACAAGTCACAGAGGAATTCGAGAAGAGATGGATCAACAGAGTCTGAAGGAAAGAGGAACAGCAGCCTTAAGAGGAAGATCAACAGAGGCTGAGATTTTTTGAACGAAAGGGGAATGATAATCATGAACACAGAGAATATAGTAATCAGAAATGAAAGAATAGAGGAGCGCAGGGAGGTTGAGAACCTCGTAAGAGAGAGTTTCTGGAATGTGTACCGTCCCGGATGTCAGGAGCATTACGTGCTTAAGATTCTTAGGGACAATGAGGACTTTATGCCGGAACTCAATTTCGTGATGGAGAAGGATGGAAAGCTCATTGGTCAGAATGTTTTTGTCAGAACTGCTATCAAGGCAGATGATGGACGGGATATTCCAATTATGACCATGGGACCGATCTGTATTTCTCCCGAATGCAAGAGAATGGGATATGGGAAAATCCTTCTGGATTACTCGCTTGAGAGGGCGAAGGAAATGGGCTGCAAGGCCGTCTGCTTAGAGGGAAACATCGATTTCTATGGCAAGAGTGGATTTGTAGTTGCGGCAACGAGAGGAATCAGATATCACGGAATGCCTGATGGGGAAGTCGCTGATTTCTTCCTGTGCAAGGAACTTGAGGAGGGTTATTTTGACGGAGTTACAGGTGTGTATTCAACACCTAAGGGTTACTTCGTTGCAATGAATAACCCTGATAATTTTGAAAAATATGAGGCTGAATTCCCGGCAAAGGAGAAGCTTAAGCTGCCAGGACAGCTAGAATAGAGAAAGGCACCCTGAACTTGAACGCAGACAAGCTGCGAAGCAGCCTGCGTTCATGAGTAAGAAGCGAAGAGGATTGCGAATGTCCGCTTTACTTTTGTTCAGAGGTGCACTCTAATGAAAAAAGAGGGAAAAATGAAAAATATAGAAATAAGGGCCCGCGTTGTGGCCCAGGAAAAGGGTTTATACAGAGTAAGCAACGGAACAGATGAACTTTTGGCAGAGGTGTCCGGAAAGTTCAGATACGAGGCACAGACCGTGTCTGATTATCCGGCGGTCGGGGATTATGTGCTGACGACCTGGCCTTTAGATGGAAGCCACGCGATTATAGGCAGTCTGTTTCCGAGAAGGAGCGCCTTCATGAGAAAGGCGGCCGGAACTGGAAAGCAGGAGCAGATGGTCGCAGCCAACATTGATACCGTGTTTGTATGTATGTCGCTGAACAATGATTTCAATCTGAGGAAGCTAGAGAGATTTATTGCAGCTTCATGGGACAGTGGTGCGACTCCAGTAATCGTGCTGACCAAATCAGACCTGTGTGAGGATATCGGAAAAATACTTGCAGAAGTTGCAGAGGTGTCAGCGGGAGTTGATGTCCTGACAGTATCGTCTCTTAACAACGATTTTGAGGCTGTTAAGCAATACTTAAAACCAGGAAAGACAATATCATTTATCGGTTCATCAGGAGTTGGCAAATCCACACTGATAAATAAGCTGATTGGCGAGGAGGTCACTGCAACAGGATCCATCCGCAGTGATGACAAGGGGAAGCACACAACTACCCACCGCGAACTGATTTTTCTACCAGGGGACGTGGCAGTCATTGACACGCCAGGCATGAGAGAATTTGGAATGTGGGACAGCGACGAGGGAATTGATTCCGCATTTGGTGAAATCGAAGAATATTTCGGGCAGTGCCGGTTTTCTGACTGCAGTCATAACGGAGAGTTGGGATGTGCAATTCAAAGAGCCATTGACGAGGGGGAAATTGCCCAGTCAAGATGGGAGTCCTACCTGAAACTGAAGGCTGAAAATGATTATGCAGTTGACGGCAGTGCATATCTGAAGGCCAAAAAAGAAAGGTTCAAGGCAATCGCTAAGATGAACCGAAAGCGCAGATAACATTAAGTTAAGAGAACATCTACTTTATGTATAAGTTTTTAAGAAAGTGAGCAATTAAAACCAGATTTTATTCGTCTTGAGTACTTTGGTTAGCAATGTTATAATCTCCTTACCAAGAAGGATTCTCTTTGGGAGAAAATGAATGGAAAAGTTATATAATTATTTAGGTCAGGAGTTATTAGACACAAAAATTTTACTAATTAGCCCTGAATATGGATATGTTGATGAAGAAAATAGCCCTCATATAAACTGGGGAGAAGAAGATTCTTTGTGTGATAAAGATGGATTCGATAAAGAGTTTAGACCTATAGAAGGAATGGAAGTCCACTTAATTGAAAACTATATTATTCCAAAGGGTACTATTCTTTGTCGCTATGGATTTTCAGGTGGTTTTTTCACAACTCTTAAGGGTTCTGCTTATGAAACATTGGGACTTCCTTATGTTAAAGAGACTATTGAATACCACGAGTATAAAGTATCAGAAGATGTATGTGTAAATTGTTATGTAACAAAAGGAAGGGTAGCTCCCAAATTTACAAGCATTGGCGGCGCAGTTCAATTTATGCATAAACAGACGATTATGCTTGAGTGCGAGGATGGATTTTTACAGGAGGATATGTCATGGCTACAAAAAACTATTTAGAGGCTTTAGAGATTGTTGTTTCTAAAAGATATCCTCGAAAAATGTATAATATTGGCGGATATCAAGAAGCTGCAATTTGTTTACAATCTGAAGAAAATGGTTGGGCAGTGTATAATGGAGAGCGTGGCAATAGATACGCTGAAATCAAATGTGACACAGTTTTGAAAGCCTGCTTGGAATTCATTAGAAAGTTCACTCATAGAGCAGAGGATATTGCGTCTATGGAAAATGAACTAATTATCATATTGGGTAGCAAGGTTGCTTAATCAGTAATAACAAAATGCCATCAACTTCGGTTGGTGGCATTATTTAATGACATTGATATCAGTCCCTGCCCATTTTTTTCTTCTGCTGCATACCAGTGATGGCAGTCGACAACTTGAGCGGGGATATGCGTCCCATGAGGACAGCAAGCTTCATGCGGAGAGTGGGAATGATGACTGTGGTCCTGCGCTTCATCTGCTTTACAGCGTAGGTGGCGCAGTCGCGGGCATCGATTCCGGGAAGAGAAAACTCAACATTTGCAACGCCGTTGAACTCAGTATCAACGGGGCCCGGGCACAGACATCCGACATAGACTTTGCTGCCATGCTCCTTGAGCTCACGGGCAATGGCTAATGTCATACTTGTGACATAGCTCTTGGTTGCATAGTAGGTCGCCATATAGGGGCCGGCAGGCAGGAGGCCTGCAGAACTGGCAACATTGAGGATATAGCCACCCTTCTGCTCAAGCATTTTTCTCACCATAAGCTTGGTGAGATAGTGGACAGCCTTGACATTGACATCTATCATCGACATCTCCTTGTCGAGGTCGCCGTCGGGGAAGTAGCTGCAGTCGCCGAAGCCGGCATTATTAATAAACACACCAATTTTCTGGTCTTGGATATAGTTCATGAACTCGTCGCAGGCCTTGAAATCACTCACATCCATCTTGTAGGTGATGCAGATTCCATCGGGGGCAATCATGGGAGTGAGCTCTTCCTTAAGCTCGCAGAGCAAATCGAGCCGCCTTGCAATGAGAATGAGTGAGAAGCCTTCTCCAGCAAGTATCCTTGCAAACTCGCGGCCTATGCCTGAGCTTGCTCCAGTGATGACTGCGTATGAATCTCTATTATTTTTGCCCATGATAGTCTCCCTAATTCTAGAAAAATTATTGTTTGTCTTGCTGCGTATCAGAAGAGCATCTGCTCAAAATTCACCAATGTCAGTTCGGCTGTCGGTACGGCATCTGCCATCGCGCAGGCTGCACGGGCACCGTCAAGCTCGTATTCGCGGAAAAAATATTCCCGCGCATCTACGGAATGCCTTACGGTAACCGGATCAGAGAATTCAATGCAGAATTCATTCAGGGGAAGGCACATGCCAAGCCCTGTAATTTTCATAAAGCTTTCCTTGAG
>DCHL01000022.1:6564-9356 GCA_002317595.1 Lachnospiraceae bacterium UBA1753
ACATACCTCCCTGAGTGAGAGAGATTATATTGAATCTCGCATCCTTCAATGAACGGCTTGCCATGGGGGCCCTTTTTGATGAGGGCATCATGGATGTCAATGCCTTCCTGGGCAAGTGCGTAGGAGAGCAGGGAACCGGCTCCAAGGAGCTGCCTTTTGACAGCGGGAGGGCCTGCCTTATTAATTTTTTCCAGGCGGTCAGAGGTGACTCTTTCAAGTAATCTGTCATATAGGGATGAATCAGAGAGAGCTGTCACATCTGCCACATATATTTTTGATTTCATAGTTAAATTATGATAGTATAGTTTTGTATTGTCAAAGGGGAATTGGATAATAATGTCACGGTTCGACACATCTAATGAGAGAAAGGGGAATTGTGAAATGACAACGGTCGAGTTATATGAAAAAATGCATGGCGATTACAATGATGCCATTTCAAGGCTGTCGACAGATGCTCTGGTTGGTAGATTTATCGCGAAGTATCCTGGAGACCCTTCGTACAGCGAGTTCATTGCTGCCTGGGAGGCAGGGGACGAGGTTACAGCCTTCAGGGCTGCCCACACACTTAAGGGCGTGTGCGCCAACCTCTCAATTTCAGGTCTTTTCAAGATTGCTTCAGCAATTACCGAGGCACTCCGCCCTGGCAACGAAGCACTTAAAGCAGAGACCAACATGGAGGAACTTGTTGAACAGCTCAAGGCAGAGAACAAGCTGGTTGTTGATATGATTGCTGAGTATACGGCATAGAGCTGGAGGAAGAACTGTGGGAATCGCATTATCTGATATCATTAAGGCAGGAGCGCAGCAGGCAGGACTTACCGAGGAATTTGCAGAGGATTTCAGGCAGAGGCTCCTTAAAAATGAAGGACTGCTTAAGGAATACCTGCATTTCATCAGGACTGGAAGCTTTCTTGGCGAGTACAAGGTGGCAGAGCTGTCGGTGGCGGATATCGTGGTGTATCAGATTGATTATTTTAAGTCAGCTATGGATCAGGACAGGCTTGGGATGAAGTTCAACCCTGACAGGATGCTGCTGCTCGGTATTGATACGATGCTGAAGATGTCTGAGGATCCTCAGGAGGCAGAGCGTATCAGGGCAAGGCTCCTATCCGTGAGTGGCACGGATGGTACGGAGATGGGTACCGAGAGGATTGTGTAAAGAATAAAATTGGGGCAGGGTCCGGAGTCGGATTCTGCCTTTTTATGATATGAAGCTATCGTGACAGTCAGGATGACTGTTGCAGATAGGAGGATTGGGGTAGGTTATGGATGCAAATAAGATAATAAAGGGTCTTGATGAGCTGTTTGAAAAAAATAGGCTTGGCGAGATTGAGGGATACCTTGCAGAGAATATGGTGAAGGCCATGCAGGAGGGTGACAGTGCCTGCCTTCTTGTGCTGATTAACGAGATGGTTGGCTTCCTTAGGGATTCAAACAGATATGAGGATTCGCTGACCTACGCTCAGAAGGCGCTTGACATCATTGAGAGCGAGGGACTGTCGGGTACCGTTCACCATGCCACAACGCTTGTGAACTATGGAAATGCGCTTCGGGCAGCAGGCAGGCTTGAGACTTCAATTGAAGCCTACACAGCAGCGGAAAAAATATTTGCGAAAGTACTGCCGGCAGATGCTTTCGACTTCGCGAGCCTTAACAACAACTTAAGTCTCGTGTACATGGAGATGAGAGAGTTCGACAAGGCAGTGGAATGCCTTATGAAGGCGCTGGCAATAGCTGAGAAGACACCGGGAAAGGGCTTTGAGCTTGGTGTCACCTGGACCAACCTTGGCAACTCAATACTTGCCACTGGAACAGATGACGAGAAGGCGCTTTCTTATCTTCAGAAGGCAGTGGACTATTTTTCTTCCGAGAATATTTTTGACACGCATTATGGTGCGGCCGTCATGGGCATTGGCGATGTGTACGAAAAGCGTGGCCAGCTCGCATTAGCAGCGCGCGAGTATGAGAAGGCACTTGTGGCAATCAGCCAGAACTTTGGCTTTACGGATTTCTATTACAGGATTCAGGAAAGAAGCCAGCTCGTCTCAAGGAAAATGCAGGATAACGGCCTGGAGGCGGGTTATTCAGGCAAGGGACTTGACGTGTGCCGCAGGTACTATGAGGAAGTCCTCAGTCCTGAATTTGGTGATAAAATTCCCGAATTAAAGGGACGGTACGCAGCTGGACTTTCCGGTATGGGTTCTGAGTGCTTCGGTATGGATGATGTCGTGAGCCGCGACCATGACTGGGGTCCCGCAGTGTGTATCTGGGTGAGCGATAGTGAGTGGGATGACTGCCATGAAAAGCTTGCGGAGGCATATTCTGCACTGCCTGAAAAGTTTGAGGGCTACAGCAGGATTACCTCAGACAAGGGAAGCGGCAGAGTTGGTGTTATTAATCTTAAAAAATATGCCTGCCAGATTCTGGGAGACAGGTTTGGAGCGCTCCTCTATGAAGCGGCTGAGCACGGACTGTCCGTTAAGCAGCAGCGCGGAAACAGAGAGTATGACACACTGCTGCTGTCAGTTCCTGAGAGTGCCCTTGCGGCATTTGTGAACGGTGAGATATTTGATGCCGGCGACGGTCTGCTTAGCTCTATGAGGGAGATGATTGAGGGAGGATATCCCATGCATCTTCGCTGTCTTAAGATGGCACAGGCAGCGGCTCTGTTCTCACAGACACTTCAGTACAATGTGAGACGAATGGCAGTGCGCAGGGATTTAAGGTCAGTGAGGCTTGCAGTTGACAGCGGTGTCAGGAAAATATATGAGCTTATCTATCTCGCAAACGGA
>DCHL01000179.1 GCA_002317595.1 Lachnospiraceae bacterium UBA1753
AATGGAAAGCAGTACGCTGTTCCTAAGGATATTGATACAATCGCTCTTTGGTACAACAAGACAATCTTCGACGAGATGGGCGTTGCTTATCCCGATGATACATGGACATGGGATGATTTCGCTGATGCAGCTGCAAAGCTTACAAACGACGAGCATTGGGGATATGCAATCCAGCCCGGTAACAACCAGGAAGGTTACTACAACACAATCTACTCTATGGGTGGATACGTAATCAGCGATGACAAGAAGACATCTGGTTTTGATGATCCTAACACAATCAAGGCTATGGAGCTCATCACTGGCATGATCGCAGCAGGCAGCTGCCCTGACCTTAACACAGTATCTGAGACAGCTCCCAACGAGCTTCTTTCAGCTGGCAAGGTTGCAATGTCAATTAATGGTTCTTGGATGCTTGCTGGATACCGTGACAACGAGTACACATCAGCAAACTGTGACGTAGCAGTTCTTCCTTTCACAAACGATCCTTCAGATAGAGTTTCTATCTACAACGGACTTGGCTGGGCAGCTTCAGCTAACGGCAAGAATACAGACGCAGCTTGGAGCCTTATCGAGTACCTTGGAACAAAGGAAGCTCAGACAAAGCAGGCAGAGCTTGGCGTAACAATGGCAGCTTACAAGGGATGTTCAGATGCATGGGTTAACAGCGTTGACTGCTTCGACCTTAACGGACATATGAAGATGCTTGATGCAAAGCTTGTATTCAGACCTTACTCAAGAAATACTGTAGTTTGGGAAGATATGATTACAGAGAAGCTTAAGGAAGCTTGGACAGGCGACAAGGCAACTGCTGATGTATGTGCTGATATCGCAGCCAGCATGAATGAGATGCTTGCAGAGGAATAAATAATAGTTTCTGACTGTATTAAATAGTCTTTTGCTCCCAATTATAAAGTGCAGTATAAGGGAACTTGTACTGCACTTTTGGTATTATTACTAAAGGGTTCAACAAAGGAGAATGCCTGTGATGAAAAAGATGACATCCAGAGAAAAAAACGAAATGCTGTGGGGATGGATATTTATAGCACCGACCATGCTTGGACTTATCGTATTAAATATCATTCCAATCTTTCAGACAATCTATCAGAGCTTTTTCAAGACTGGTGATTTCGGTAAGGGAAATGTATTTGTAGGACTGGCCAATTATCAGAAGGTATTTGGTGATACGGAAGTATGGCAGGCACTGTGGAATACCATCAAGTATGCAGTGTTTGAGGTGCCTCTGTCAGTTGTAATTGCGCTCATCCTTGCAGTTCTCTTAAATAAGAAGATGAAGGGAAGGGAAGTATTCCGTACAATCTTCTTCCTGCCTATGGTTGTTGCTCCTGCAGCAATCGCGATGGTATGGAAATGGCTTTACAATTCAAATTTTGGTCTTATCAACAATGTATTTGGGATTAAGGTTAACTGGATTTCTGATCCAAATATTGCAATTATTTCGATTGCTGTTATCGGTATCTGGTCTGTAATCGGATATAACATGGTTCTTTTCCTGGCAGGACTTCAGGAGGTTCCAAGAGACTACTACGAGGCAGCTTCCCTTGACGGAGCAAATGGTGTCCAGCAGCTTCTCTATATCACGGTTCCCCTTATCTCACCTACAATCTTCTTTGTGCTTGTAACAAGAATTATTGGTGCGATGCAGGTATTCGACTTAATCTACATGATAATTGATTACAATAACCCGGCTCTTAAGAAGACAGAGTCACTTGTTTATCTGTTCTACAAGTACTCGTTTGAGCAGAGTAAGAAGGGTTATGGTGCCACAGTTATCGTTGTTCTTCTGCTTGTTATTCTGCTTCTTACAATAGTTCAGATGATTGGCCAGAAGAAGTGGGTTCATTACGAATAGGAAGGGGGTAAGACATTATGACAATGAAAGACAGAATCAATAAAATAGTTATCTATGTTGTACTTACTCTCGTTTCAATCACTATGCTGGTTCCATTTGTATGGATGTTCCTGACAGCCTTCAAGACTGTTGCAGAGACCATGCAGGTTGACCCATTCGTGCTTGTACCTGCAGTATGGCAGACTGAAAACTTCGGAAAAGTTATTGCAGCAATGGATTTCTTCAAGCTGTATGTGAACACGCTGCTTATGATTGCACTCAGAGTTCTCTGTGCTGTACTTACAGCAACGCTCAGTGGCTATGCATTTGCAAGACTTAAGTTCAAGGGCAAGGATTTCATGTTTGGAATGGTTCTGTTCCAGATGATGATTCCAGTACAGATTTTCATTATTCCTCAGTATGTAATGGTAAGTAAGCTTCACCTTACAAACTCAATAATGGGACTTGTATTCCCTGGTCTTGTAACAGCATTTGGAACCTTCCTTTTGAGGCAGGCATATATGGGACTTCCCAGGGACCTTGAGGAGGCAGCAAGACTTGATGGATGCAACATCCCTCAGACATTCCTGTTTATCATGGCTCCACTTACAAAGTCATCCATGGTTGCACTTGGAATTTTCACTGCAGTGTTTGCGTATAAGGACCTGATGTGGCCTATGATTGTATGTCCTGACAATAACAAGACAACACTTGCAAGTGCTCTTGCCAAGATGAATGGACAGTATTCACAGAAGTATCCGGAACTTATGATGGCAGCACTTATTGCCTGTGTTCCAATGATTGTTATCTACATCTTCTTCCAGAAGCAGTTCATTGAAGGTATCGCTACTTCCGGTGGAAAATTATAATCAGACTAACATATTTTATTTAATATTGGACGTGTGTCGAGAGATGCACGTCCTTTTATTATTTTAGTGCATAACGAAGTTGCAATTCTTTAATGAAAAAATGCGAAGCATTTTTTTTGAATTTGAAGTTTTGCCCTGCCAGCCCAAAATATGATAAAATTAATGATACTAAATATTGGTTTGGATTAATTCAGGAGATCAAATGGCAAAAGAGAGAAAGTATTATTTTGATATGGCGAAGGGTATAGGTATTATCCTTGTGGTAATGGGACATCTTGAGTATATCAGCATTCCGCTGAGATATTTTATTGCGTCGTATCATATGCCCATGTTTTTCGTAATATCCGGAATGCTTATGTGCATGACCGGTGAGGAGAATAAGGAGGTTGGAAGGACTGTAAAGGGTAAGCTTACAAGAATGGCGATTCCTTATCTTGCGTTCAGTATTCTCTACCTTATTATAGAGATCGGTTATGGATACATGACAGGAACATGGAATTTCTGGACCTGGATTCAGGATCTGTGGCTATCGATATGTCTTTATGGAATCTCCGTGCTCTGGTTCCTGCCGGCAATGTTCTTTGGATTCCTGCTGTTATATTTTTTGCGCAAAAAGACTTCTCATACGGTGACAATTATTGCTGTCGTCATACTGACCGTCATAATGTATGGCCTGACTTTCGTGCTCGAATATATGAAGGTGGCTTTTACATACAATTTCATTATGTCCGAGCTGTACTATCCACTTGCCATGGCTGTCAGGTCGTTCTTTGCAATGGCATACCTGGCGGTGGGCTACTATACGTACTATCTTCTGCAAAGACCGTCAGCTATTTTGGACAGGGTGAGAAAGCTTCCCAGAATTCTGGGAGTTGTAGTAAGCCTTGTATTATTGGGAATTGTTGCATATCTGAGCCAGGTTAACGGGGCTGTCGATATTCATTTCCTGATTTTCGGAAATCCTCTTATATATATTTTTAACTCTCTGGCAGGTTCGGGAGCGGTAATACTGCTCTGCTGGACACTTGAGCCGCTGGCAAAGACTATTCCGTGCAGGATACTTAGATATTATGGAGAGAATTCTCTTATTGTAATGGCGACACATATCAATTCCTACATATTGTATTGTTCGATAATCGTGGCAATGCATGTCGTCAAATATGTGACCAGGGCAAAAAATTATATTTTCTGTACGTTAATATTAGTGATAGTATTCGTCAGCGAGATATTTGTCATTGAGATAATCAACAGATTTTTCCCATTTTTTGCAGGAAAGGGCTTCAAAAGAAAGAATAGATAGTTCTGTGCAGACTTTGACACTGTATAGTGTGTGTGATAAACTTATGACGACTATGAAAATGTGTAATTTTGAGGTGAAATAGGTGGATAAGTACGAGTATCAGGTTCGACTTGACCAGATAAAGCAGTTGCTCAGCGAGCATGAGTACGCCGAGGCCATGAAGGTGTGTGACACCATTGACTGGACCAAGGTCAGAAATACCAACACGCTGTGTACAGTAAGTGAGATTTATAAGATAAACAGAAAATATGAAGATGCGAGAGACGTATTGCTGCTGGCTTATGACAGGTTCCCCAGCAATAAGTCTATTGTTTATGCGCTCTGCGAATTGTCAATTAAGATGAAGGAACTGCTTCCCGCGATAGAGTACTTTAAGGAGTTTAAGCATATTGCTCCTAATGACAGCGATGCTTACATCCTTCAGTACAAGCTCTATGAGGCGCAGGATGTATCGCTTGAAGAGCGAATTGATGTTCTTGAAAAATATAAGAAGTATGGCGACTATATTGAGAAGTGGGCGTATGAGCTTGCATATCTCTATCATAGGGTTGGACTTGCAACCAAATGTGTGGATGAGTGTGAAGAACTTATCGTATGGTTTGGTGAGGGCAAGTATGTGCAGAAGGCAATGGAGCTGAAGATGCTTCACCGTCCACTTTCTGCGAGCCAGCAGGAGAAATATGACCGAATGGTCGGAATCTCTGAGGATGAAGAGTACTTCAACGAGGAAGATGCTGAGGAAGAGTACGAAGACGAGGTTTATGGTGATGAGGAGTATCCAGAGGACGGATATGAAGGTGAGCCGTATCCCGAAGACGGGTATACAGATGGTGGTTTCGGACCTGCATACGCACCTGTAGTTGACAGCCGCAGAGTTCCAACGCAGGAGATTCCTGCTATTCCTGACGAGGATGGCATCATTCCGACAGCTGACCCTTCTTCAATCGAGGCCAAGATTATTGGAGTTGATAAGTTCAGCACACAGAATCTCCAGGCTGAGCTATCTAAGAGCATAGCTGAAGTACTTGAGGAGCAGCCAGGAGCAGCCGTTCAGCTTGAGCCAGTTGAAGAGGGTGAGAGTATTCCCTACGAAGATGGTCAGGCAGGCTACTCTGATGAAGAACTGGAATATCATGAGACATACTCTGAGGAGCAGATTCCACAGGAGTCTGTATACGAAGATGAAATAGTACCACCGCAGGAGCCTGTGTATGAGGAAGAGATAGCACCGGCGCAGGAGCCTGTGTATGAGGAAGAGATAGCACCGGCGCAGGAACCTGTATACGAGGAAGAGACAGTTCCAGTGCAGGAGACTTCAATTGAGGAAGAGCCTGTGAAGGAAGAGGTACAGCCTGCAGTTACAGCTGCACCTGTTCAGGAGCCTGTTGCAAGGGTAATCCCTATGGAGGTTCCGTCTTCCGGTCCTACAAGAGTGACCAGGAGCGATATAAATAATGCTCATATTTCAAATACGGCAGCTATTCCACCAGTTGATGGAAATGATGAGGGACCGCAGGTTGTACTTATGGAGACAGCAGGCGATCCGAAGACAGTAAAGATCGTGCCATCTGAGGAGAGTGATACCGTAAAGTCAGTTCCTGCTTCATATCCTATTCAGCGTGAGCCTGATGATGAAGAGAAGCTTAACAGAATGCTTGAGCAGGAGACAAATGGACAGATTTCAATGGTTGTACCTGAAGAGGAGACCATTGAGAAACAGATTACTGGACAGATGGATATCAGTGGATATCTTGAGATGTGGGAGCGTCAGCGTAAGGAGAACCAGAAGAGAAGAATAGCTGGTGCACTTCGCAAGTCACTTGAGCAGACAAATACTATCGTAGGTCCATTGTCATCAGTTCTTCCTAATATTACAGGACCAATCCCGTCAGTTGAGGAACTGGAGAAGACAATCACTCTCATTGATGAGGATAAGGAATCCGCAGCAGCCGCGGCAGTTAGGAAGGCTGCACAGGAGGCATTTGAGAATGGCGCTGTTCCTGTAGCACCAATGCAGACAGAAGCTGCAGAACCCGTAGCAAAGGAAGAGCCTATATATGAGGAGGAACCCGTAGCAGAGGAAGAGCCTGTGTACGAGGAGGAACCCGTAGCAGAGGAAGAGCCTGTATATGAGGAGGAACCCGTATACGAGGAAGAGCCCGTATACGAGGAAGAGCCTATATACGAGGAGCCTGGAAAGTTTGATACTTCACAGATTCCTGTTGATGATTTTGCGACGGGTGCGATACCAGTACTTGAGGAAGTACCGGTAGAGCCGGAAGCAGTTGTATACGGAGAAGAACCCGCATATGAGGAGGAGCCTGTATACGAGGAAGAACCCGCATATGAGGAGGAACCTGTATACGAGGAAGAGCCTGTGTATGAGGAAGAACCCGTATACGAGGAAGAACCCGCATATGAAGAGGAACCTGTAGCGGAGGAAGAACCTGCATACGAAGAAGAACCCGTAGCAGAGGAAGAACCTGAGTACGAAGAGGAACCGGAAGAGGATGATCTGTACAGTGAGGAAGATGATCCGTCAGATGTTCTCTCAGAGGATGAGTTGGAGGAACTGTTTGGTTCATTCCTTAATATGAAGGACATGAGAAGCCGAATTATTGACGTGCTTAGAAATGTGGATATGAATCCCGTCGCTAACAACGTGATAATAACTGGTAACGAGCAGAATGCGAGAATGAAGCTTGCACATGCAATAGCAAGAAGCATGCAGCGCACAGAGGTTGATTTCACCGGAAAGCTTGCTAAGGTTTCAGCGAAGGCACTTAACACTAAGGATATCCGCCGTGCAATGTCAAAAATGAACAATGGGGCACTCATTATTGAAAAGGCGGGGGATCTTACAGTTAATACGCTTGACACCATATCTAAGGTCATCAATCACAGCGATGTGAATATGGTTATCATCCTTGAGGATGAGAAGAGCGAAATCAGAAAGCTGTCAGGGCTTAGATCATACTTTGGAAAGATGTTTAACATCAAGATTAACATCCCGACATACAATAACGATGACCTTGTTGAATTTGCTAAACAATATGCGCTTGAAAGAGAGTATACTATTGATGAGATGGCTATACTTGCTCTTTATACCAGAATAGATCAGCTTCAGAGGGCAGACCACCATGTGACGACTGAAGAAGTTGAAGAGATTATGGATGAGGCAATAGCAAGTGTGGACAGAAAGACACTGGCGCACTTTAAGGACATCCTGTTTGCACGAAGATACAATGAAGATGATCTCATCATTATTCGTGAGAGTGACTTCAAAGTGAAATTATAAGGAGAATTCTAATGGAAAAGGTATTTATTTCTGAGATGGACCAGTACCTGTTTGGACAGGGAATCCACTATGAGATTTATAAGAAGCTTGGTGCACACCTGTCTGAAGAAGATGGTGTTGAGGGTGTATTTTTTGCAGTGTGGGCACCTCATGCTCAGTATGTAAGTGTTGTGGGTGAGTTCAACGAGTGGCAGACAGATGCACATCCGATGGAGAGAATCGAGCCCCTTGGAATCTGGCAGCTCTTTGTGCCAGTTGCACAGCTTGGACAGCTCTATAAGTATTTTATTGTAGGCCAGAATGGACAGGCAATATATAAGGCTGACCCTTATGCAAACGAGGCAGAACTCAGACCCGGAACAGCGTCTAGGATTACAGACATCACTGGATTTAAGTGGACAGACAGTAAGTGGATGGATGAGAGAAGAGCCAGTGACCCTCAGAAGAGGCCTATGGCAATCTATGAGTGCCACATCGGTTCGTGGATGCGCCATCCCAAGCCTGAGGCAGCAGGCTACTACAATTACAAGGAGTTTGCAGACAGACTTATCGAGTACCTCAAGGAGATGAAGTATACACATGTTGAGCTTATGGGTATCGCAGAGTTTCCTTTTGATGGCTCATGGGGATATCAGGTTACAGGATACTATGCACCGACATCAAGATATGGAACCCCTAAGGATTTCATGTACCTGGTAAATAAGCTTCACAAGGCTAAGGTCGGAGTAATTCTTGACTGGGTACCTGCGCACTTCCCAAGAGATGCGCATGGTCTTGCTGACTTTGATGGAACAGCACTTTACGAGTATGCTGATCCCAAGAAGGGTGAGCATCCTGACTGGGGAACCAAGATTTTTGACTATGACAAAAATGAAGTTAAGAACTTCCTGATTGCCAATGCACTCTACTGGCTTTCTGAGTATCATATCGATGGTCTCAGAGTTGATGCTGTTGCATCAATGCTCTACCTTGATTACGGTAAAGACAATGGGCAGTGGGTGGCAAATAAGTATGGTGGCAACAAGAACCTCGAGGCGATTGAGTTCTTCAAGCACCTTAATTCAGTGGTACTTGGCAAGTTCCCTGGAGCGGTTACTATTGCCGAGGAGTCCACAGCATGGCCTAAGGTTACAGCAAGACCTGAGGATGATGGACTTGGCTTCTCGATGAAATGGAACATGGGTTGGATGCATGACTTCTGCGATTATATGAAGCTTGACCCCTACTTCCGTAAGGATAACCACTATAAGATGACATTTGCTATGAGCTACAATGGGGCAGAAAATTACATTCTGGTTCTCAGCCATGACGAGGTTGTTCATCTCAAGTGTTCTATGGTAAATAAGATGCCTGGATATGAGGTTGATAAGTTCGCAAACCTCAGGGTTGGATATGCATATATGTTTGGTCACTGTGGAAAGAAGCTTCTTTTCATGGGACAGGAATTTGCTCAGAAGAGAGAGTGGAGCGAGGAGAGAGAACTTGACTGGTTCCTTCTTGATGAAGATCTGCATGCAGGCATGAAAAAATATGTTGGAGAGCTTCTCAAGCTCTATTCAAAGACTCCCTGTCTCTATGAGAATGATAACGGATATGGCAGCTTTGAGTGGATTAATGCAGATGACACAGAAAAGAGTATCTATACTTTCATCAGAAAGAGTGAGGACGGAAAGGACAATCTGCTCTTCGTGCTCAACTTTACACCTATGGAGAGAGATGACTTCAGGGTTGGTGTTCCTGAGAAGGGCAAGTATAAGCTTGTGCTCAATTCCGACAGTGAGAAATTTGGTGGAACAGGTAAGAGCATTCCTGCAAACTACACGGCAGAGGAGATTCCCTGGGATAACAGGCCGTATTCAATTGGAGTTCCGCTTGCACCCTACGCTGCAGTTGTAATAAAGTTCTAAACTGAATTTTGTACTAAATTAAGTACAATTGTGTCTGCAATATTTTTTGCACACAAGATATTGTTGTTAATAAATCTGATTCAATAAAACGGGCGGAAATACTAATGTTTTCGCCTGTTTTTGACGAAATACAACTTGAAACATGATATGAATTTGTTGTACTATGGGTATGTTCCTATATTGATGAATAGATTCAGAAGGATTATTTAATATGAATATTGGTTCAATCGGGACAAGTGCATATAGTTTTTACAACAGTGCAAGCCGCGTTAACAACGCGAATCTTGAGGCTGCTTCCAAGGTCCAGGAGTCTAAGGAACCTCGTGAGAGTAAGGTAAATGAGCAGCAGGAGAAGCCTTCCGCAGCGATATACCAGAGAGAGGATTACACAGGCCCTTCGCAGACACAGGTTGCACCTGAGAGCAGTTACCAGAAGCAGATGCTGTCAGATCCACATTTTGCGATGGAGAGAATGGCTGGCAAGCTGATGGACAAGCTTCCTCAGATATTTGCGGACATGAGCAAGCTGGTTACGCCTGCTTCTTCTGAGAATGCAGATGCACAGGCTGCAGTTTCTGCATCTAAGAAGGTTATTGCAGAGAACGATCCTGCAAGCTACTTGGAGCGTCAGGCACAGAATGCATATGTGCAGGATGTTGCACTTCAGGATATCAAGCTGTAAGTCATATTTTTTACACAAATACAGGAACTCACGCCGAGAGGTGTGGGTTCTTTTTTATGCTAAAGAAAAGCCGTGAGCTGTCCGATAACTTTTGTATCAATACAAATGGGATTGTATTTGGAGGTATGGAATGAACATTGACGCATATGGCATTTCAAATACTTCCTTTGCAGAAACCAGCTCACATGTAGCTGGCACAAAAGAGAATATGGGCCACCACACGCCGAAGGATATGGCAGTGAGTGGATACAGATTAGACATTTCCGGCATAGTTAAGGACAACGCGGCATCTTCACTTTACGCAAAGAGCGGAAAAGAGGTTGGTCAGGGAAAGACCATTGAGGAATGCCTGCAGGGAATCGCAGGACAGGATATCTCTGTCATGCACAACTATATGGCGGTAGTGTCTAATTCTTTGTCTGCAGAGGATTTTGCAAAAATTTCAAAGGATGGTTTCAGTCTGAAGGATTTAAGTGCTGAGGATAGCGTTACAGTCATTGATCAGATAAAGGTCAGGCTGGCACAATCTGGAACTATCGTTGCTGGTTATACTGACACAGTGGATTCAGATACTGTTAAGGCTGTTACAGGAAGCGAAGC
>DCHL01000093.1:0-2521 GCA_002317595.1 Lachnospiraceae bacterium UBA1753
CTGTCGCCAGTATGCTTCGCTGCCGTAGAATTTCTTTGCGATTTTTATCAGGTAGTCGCCCTCTCTGATTGTGTAGAGGATTTCAGGATTCTCGACTACGGTATTGACAGCCTTGTTGTGCTCGTACTGTGCGTCATAGAGACCAAGGCAGGCGTCCATTCCTGAATTGGAGCTGAAGGACTTCACCAGGACAGTCTCCCAGTTTCCATATTTTTCAAACAAGGACTCTGCAGTGGGGCCGTTTTCGTTACCGTAGGTCTCGAGGTTGCTTGCCTTGACCTTTGCCAGACCTTCCGGGTCACCATTGTAGGAGGCCAGTCTGATTTCGTTTCTCTTGGCGCTCACTGCTCTTGCAATCTCTTCAGTGGACTTGCCAGCAGCAAGCATGGAATCCCACAGCTGGTACATTGAATCAAAGTCTGCCAGGTACTTAATCCTGTCCTGACGTGCCCCCTCTACGACAACTGGGTCGGTCCAGTCATAGGAAGCGTACTCGCCAAGGCGTGTGGAGTCGGGGTCAGGTGAGAAGCCATAGACTGCGTCAGGATTGACTACGATGTCATCCATCGCCTTGTAGTTGATTCTTGGGTCGTGCGCATACTTGAAGTCCGTGCCTGCCAGCACTACCTGGCTCGGTAATACAAAGCTTACAATCAGAACAGATAACAGTAGTGCTCTAAAAATTTTCTTCATAGTCTATCCTGCCTTTCAATTCAGAAATATAATCACTCGATAAGTACTTGGATAATCAACACTTCACTACTACATATTAGCACTAATACATCATATAGTTTTCCCTATTTTTTACCAGCGCAGCGCGCTCCTTCTCAATGGCCTCTTCCATCACCTTGAGCACTGGCTGTACGCCGACCTTATCCTCGATGCCCATCTCCTTCACAAGCCTGTATCCTCCCAGGATCATGGTGTCAATGAGATGCCTGTCCTTCAGCGGCATATTCAGGCTGGCCACCATGAAGTTCACAACTGCCCTCGGCGAACTTCCATGCTCGCCCTGAAACAGATACATAAGCTGCCTCACTGCCTCCATCGGCATCGACTCCACAATCGAGATCAGTTTATTACGCAGCTGTTCATCCTTTTGATCTCCGCTCGGTTCCTCAATGTCTGGAATCAAAAACTGGATCAGGTATGGTATCGCCGCCACGTCCATAATGCGGAACCATTCAATAGTCTGAATGATTGAAGGCATACTGATTCCACGCTCCCAGTTCTGAACCGTCTTTCTGGAAACACCGAGTTCCATGGCTACTTTCTCCTGGGAGACTCCACTCTCTGCCCTTGTGAGCATAAGTAACCTTGCCATTCTCTTCGTATCGTCATCAATCCTTAATTCAATGTCCTTTTTCTGATTATTTTCCATATAATCCACCTACTTTCGTATGATAAGAAGCGCTCTGCACCTCTTTCATACAATCCCCAACACTCCCTTTCAGGAGTTCCTTAATAGTGCCTCTATTGTATCATGAACAAATGTATACATAGCAATAATTTGGAAAAAAATTACCCCAAATTAGTAAAAAATAGTATACTTTCGTATCCTGAAAAATCACAAATATTGTGTTACTATACTTGTTCAGATACAATTATCTAGTGACATCGGTTTAGTTGGGGCTGTGGCATTTTTTCTTCTTAAGTAACTCTCTCCCCGTGCCCAGTTCCAGAATGCCTTGTCAAATAGGAGCTGTTGCAGCGTGCTGTAGCAGCTCTGTTATATTTTAGCGACCTTTCCCCACGGTGGCTTCGCCATATCTCCCGTTATGACCCAGAGCGTAGGAACTCCCGCTGCTATTTTTTCCGGAGGAAATGCAGCAAGTCCGTCAGTCATGATAATGATACTGCAGGGCGGCTCCTCCATCTCCTCCATATATCTGAAGGGTGGGTAGAAGCTCGTCCCGCCGCCTCCCTTGGGGCGAATGGCCGAAAGCGAGTCCACATCCTCAAAGGGAATCGGCTTGGTGACAGCGGCATCGAAGAATCCGAGCCACCCTGACAGCTTCCCTCCAAACTGTTCCACCCCGCTCCTTATTTCCGAGAAGCAGTCCGCAATCTGATCATCTGACATCGACGCAGACGCATCAATCCAGAAGAGCAGGTTCTTCACAGTATCATCCTTCTCATTGAAGTCGGGAAGGAAGAAGTCACTGTCTCCGAATCTCCTGTCTGGTGGGGAAAAAGTATAGTCGTTAATCTCCTCCTGCACGAACTCATTGAGTATAGTCCGCCAGTTGATGGTGCCCTCATGCAGTTCTCCAAGGAAGCGCTCCGCAAAGAGCGGGATGTTGCCCGTGCCAAGAACCTTGTTTCTCTGCCGCATGGAGTCGGCCGCGTTCTTCACATATCCCTGCCACTTCGAGCGAAGGAGCGATGAGGAATCTCCACTTTCAGAGCCAGCCTGATTGAGCCGGCTGTGGTCGTCCCAGGAACTGCCTGAGCTTTCACCTCTGCCGCTTCTACCCTTCCCTTTTCCCTTGCCGTTTCCATCATTCTTCTCGCCCTTGCC
>DCHL01000093.1:2582-2731 GCA_002317595.1 Lachnospiraceae bacterium UBA1753
CCCTTGCCGCTTCCATTCCTCTGCTCCGCGAGACCGAGTTCCTCGTACACTTCCTCCACTGTGCACTCGTAACCCTCGCGTCCCGATGGGGTCTGATGTGGCTGCACTCCGCCGTGCTCAAACAGGAAGATGGATTTCTCATCCATTCC
>DCHL01000075.1:0-2594 GCA_002317595.1 Lachnospiraceae bacterium UBA1753
GACCAGCCCAGGGTTCGTCCCTTTGGAACAATCGATATTTTTGAGGGGAAGCTCTATATTCAGACAGGCAAGGTTAAGAATGTGTCAAAGCAGCTTCAGGCTAATCCCAAGGCAGAGCTCTGTGCCTTTGCTGATGGAAAGTGGGTACGTGTTGCAGGCAAGCTTGTTCGTGATGACAGGATTGAGGCTAAAAAGCATATGCTTGACAGCTATCCGAATCTTCAGGCAATGTACTCGGCTGAGGATGACAACACTGAGGTGCTTTACTTTGAAGATGCCACAGCAACCTTTGCATCATTTACAGAGGCGCCTGTCGTAATTAACTTCTAATTGGGAGAACTGGGGATGGATTTTTTCGGGAAAAAGGACGTGGATGATCTGCTGAGGGTATCGCGTATCGGACTTTGGAGAGTCGAATTTGAGGAGGGCAAGGCACCAAGATTCTATGCAGATGAGGTGATGGATGAACTGCTGGGAATCGAGGGGGATGTTACACCTGAAGAACGATTTGTCTTTCATAGCACGCATATTGCTAAAGAAGACACAGAGCTCTTTGCTGATTATTCTCAGAAAATGTTATTTAGCAGGTCGGAGGCAACCTACAGATACAATCATCCAACACAGGGAGAGATGTATGTCCGTTGTGGTGGGTCACTGTGTCCTACGGACAATGGGATTACTGCCCTTTCCGGTATGCACCAGGATATCTCGGACCTCATCAGAATAGAGAAGGGCGGTGCTGCAGAGGAGCGTCTTGCTGAACAGAACATTGCCCTCAGGCAGGAGCAGCATTACTCGGAGAAATTATTCATGCAGCTCCTTAAGCTTCAGACCTGTGGAATTGTCTCATATAAAACACCTTCCCACGAGATTATTGTCATGAATGACATGGCGAGAAAAATCTATGGATTTAGGCCGGATGTAGAGATAACTGCAGAAATGATACAGGATGTCAACAGGAGAATGAAATATGACAATCCTGAGGAGACACAGGCAAAAATTGATTCTCTACAGGAACCCGGTGATCAGATATCCTTTACGATTACTATTGAGCACGATGATGGGAAGGTTGTGCATGCGTGGACCGTCATCCAGCTCGTGGAGATGGAAAATGGCGATAGGGTTATTATCAGTTCCATCCAGGATATTTCAACACTGACTGAAGTCCAGGCCATGAACCTTCATCTTGAGGCTCAGCTTGATATTATCCAGACTATGGCCAGCACCTATAATTCGATATATTACATTGATATGGCAGATGGAAGCTTTGTCGAAATCGGTGCAAGGGTTAGTGGTGTTCGTGAAATCATCGGTGCTGACGGTGATGCGCAGGCATCTCTTGATGCGATGTGTAAGCATATTGTGGTGCCCGGACAGGCGGAGGAGATGAGGAAATTTGCTGACCTGTCGACGGTCAATGAAAGACTCAAGGATAAGGTATGGATCAGCCGCCAGTTTGAGGGAAGGCTTGCAGGCTGGTCAGAAGGATTCTTCATTGCGGCTAAGCGTGATGAGAACGGGGATTGCGAACATATCATATGGGCAACAAGAAGCGTTGACGAGGAGAAGCGCAGGGAGATTGAATTCCAGAAGGAACTTGAGAAGGCCAAGCAGCAGGCGGAGATAGCCAATGAGGCAAAGTCGAAGTTCCTCTTCAATATGTCCCATGATATCAGGACACCCATGAACGTTATAGTTGGATTCACAAACCTTCTTGAGAAAAATATTGGAAATGAAGAATTGTGCAAGGATTATATTAAAAAAATTCGCAATTCAAGCGACTTCCTTCTTTCTCTGATTAATGATGTCCTTGAGATGGCAAGAATCGAAAGCGGTAAGGCAGAGCTCGATGAGATAGCATGGTCTGCGGAACAGTTCATGGATTCGCTGTACTAGGTGTTTGAGCAACCGATGGAAGCGAAAAACATTATTTTTACCAAAGAAGTTGATGTGCGCCATAAGTTTGTTATGTGTGACCCCGTTAAACTCAGGGAGATATATCTCAATATTCTTTCGAATTCATACAAATATACACTTTCGGGCGGCTCGGTTTCAATTTCAGTCCATGAGTTGATTTCTGACAGAGGCGGATACGCACTCTATGAGACGGTGATATCTGACACTGGAATTGGAATGTCAAAGGAATATCTGCCGACACTGTTTGATGAGTTCTCACGTGAGCTTAACTCCACCGAAAGCAGGATTGAGGGGACCGGACTCGGAATGACCATTGTAAAGAAACTCATTGACCTCATGGGTGGAACCATTTCGGTTGAGAGCGAACTTGGAAAGGGAACGACCTCTACTATCAGGATGTACCATAAGATTTCAAATGAGATACCCTTAGGCAGAAGCGCCGATGTGATGAGTGTTGCCGAGAAGCTTGCAGGAAGGAGAATCCTTCTTGTTGAGGATAATTCCCTTAATGCTGAGATTGCAATGGAAATCCTCAAGGATGCCGGCTTTGTGGTGGAACATGCAGAAGATGGCATTGATTGTCTTGAAATGCTGAATGGATCTGAGTATGGATATTATGATCTGATACTCATGGATGTTCAGATGCCGAGACTCAATGGTTATGAGACTGCAAAGCG
>DCHL01000075.1:2679-4142 GCA_002317595.1 Lachnospiraceae bacterium UBA1753
AATGCATTCGATGAAGACAAGCGGGAGGCACTTCGTGCCGGAATGGATGCACATCTTGCCAAGCCAATTGAAATTGAAGCACTTATGAGCACTATTTCGCTCCTGCTATAATGATAAAAACCCTGTGGGAAATGCACAAAAAGCAGTTCCTACAGGGTAATTTTTTAACTAAAAAATGGTTTATATAAAATAATTTATATAAATTTCAGAAAAGGTATTGACTACCGAACGTTAGGCAGTTATTATTGTTGACATGTTACACATTGTTTCATTTATGGAGAGAAGATGAAATGAAGAGTGATGAGAAGTTAGGTTCTACAAAGGAACAGATTCTGGAAGCTGCACTGGATCTGTTTTCGGTTCGAGGATTTGAGGCGACGAGCATCTCGCAGATTGCTGATGCGGTCGGGATACGCAAGGCTTCTCTTTACAGTCATTTCGCAAGCAAGCAGGAGATACTTGATACTCTGGTGGAGGTAGTCACCAAAGAGTATGACAGTCATTCCATATTTGGAAAGGTGAAGGCTGAAACACCAGTGCTTCCCGGGGCGGAAAATGGCATTGATGTCGATGCGCTGGTGGCACAGGTGATTGGACAGATTCGATACAGCCTGCACGACCCGGTAATCAGTAAGGTTCGCAAGATGCTGATGATTGAGCAGTTTCAGAATGAACAGCTGGCGGGAATACAGACTAAGCAGAGTTACACGGATATTACGAGATTTTTTACTATCATTTTTTCCAGAATGAAGGAAGCTGGTCTGGTGAGAGATGTGGATCCGGAGATTATGGCGGTCCATTTCAGTACTCCGATATCGGTGTGGATGAACCTGTGTGACAGAGAACCTGACCGTGAGGAAGAGGTCATGGCTCTCATTGATAAGCATATTAAGCAATTCTACAGTCTCTATTTTTTATGAGACGTTGACAACTAAGGAGGGGAGAGAAATGTGGTTTTGGTGGATATTACTCGCAAGTAATACATTATACTGTCTGGCGATGATTATCTGTGGATGGAGAATGTGGAAGCACTGTCCTGTCGGTACAGAGAGGAAGCCGGGATACAGAAGTGGGAAGACAGTTTACAGCAAGGACATATGGGCCAAGGTGCACGCTGAATGTGGAAAAAGGTGGTGGGCCATCGGATGGGCAATGATACTTCCCGTCGCGATCGGACAGTACTGGGTATTTGGACAGACAGCGGAGATAATCGGAATACTTGGACTGATCTATTTTGTTATTGAGTGTGCTGCCATGGTTCTTACAATAATGCCAAGTGAGAGGAGATTTCACGAGATTAGGCTTCAGGAGAACCTTGGATTATCAAATTGAATATTGAATTATGATTAACCCCTTCTTGTAATTGATGCAAGAAGGGATTTTTTTTGCTATACTTTAGTTTTAGTAGAGTTCTGTTACTAAAGTGATATGTGTGTTTTTTTATATTGGAAATTTGAGAGAGC
>DCHL01000103.1 GCA_002317595.1 Lachnospiraceae bacterium UBA1753
CTTGAGAACCTTGGTGCTTCACCTGAGCCCAACCTTACAGTTCTCTGGTCTCCTCGCCTTCCTGAGGCATGGAAGAGATACTGCGCTAAGATTTCTATCACAACATCTTCTATCCAGTACGAGAACGATGAGCTTATGAGACCTGTTCACGGTGATGATTACGGTATCGCTTGCTGCGTATCTTCAATGGTTATCGGAAAGCAGATGCAGTTCTTCGGAGCACGTGCTAACCTTGCTAAGTGTATGCTTTACGCTCTCAACGGTGGTGTTGATGAGGTTACAAAGAAGCAGGTTGGACCTAAGTACCGTCCTGTAGAGGGTGAGTACCTTGATTACGATGATGTTATGGCTAAGTTCATGGATATGATGGAGTGGCAGGCAGATGTATATGTTAACACTCTTAACATCATCCACTACATGCATGACAAGTACTGCTATGAGAGAGCTCAGATGGCTCTTCATGACAGAGACGTTCTTCGCTACTTCGCAACAGGTGTTGCTGGACTTTCAATCGTTGCTGACTCACTTTCAGCTATCAAGTATGCTAAGGTTAAGGTTATCCGCGACGAGGATGGCATCATCACAGACTTCGAGACAACTGGCGAGTTCCCTAAGTACGGTAACGATGATGACCGCGTAGACGATATCGCTCAGGAGATCGTTCACAAGTTCATGACAGCTGTAAGACGTCACCATACATACAGAAATGGTGTTCCTACAACTTCAATCCTTACAATTACATCTAACGTAACATACGGTAAGGCTACAGGTAACACACCTGACGGACGTAGAAAGGGACAGCCTTTCGCTCCTGGTGCTAACCCGATGCACGGCCGTGATACTCACGGTGCAGTAGCTTCTCTGTCTTCAGTTTCTAAGCTTCCTTACAAGGATGCACAGGATGGTATCTCTAATACCTTCACAATCATCCCTGGAGCTCTTGGAAAAGAGGATCAGGTATTCGCAGGAGACATCGAGATCGATCTTAACAAGTAATTGATCTTTGTTTGATATGTATTATTCCGGCTTCGGAACCAGGCCCCTGTAGGCTTAGCTCTTTTGGGTTCCCGGTTCCGACCCGGCATCGCATATACTTTTGGAGGTTTTGACATGGATGAAAAACAGATGGTAGACGATATTGTGGCTATGTTAGACGGTCAGATGTCTAACGGTACCGGCCATGTAAATCTGGACTATTCAGACAAGGCCGCTTCTGCAAAGAGCGTTGAGACAATGGGATGCGCAGATTGCTCTCGCACACCACTTGCATGCAGTGTTCCAACACTTCATCAGGGTCTTGACGATTACAAATAATTTTTAGGAGGACAAACCAATGGCAGCAAATACACAGCAGGTTGACAACCTGGTAAACTTACTTGATGGCTATTCAAAGAAGGGCGGCCATCATCTCAACGTAAACGTACTCAACAGAGACACTCTTCTTGATGCACAGGCTCATCCTGAGAAGTATCCTCAGCTTACAATCCGCGTTTCTGGATACGCTGTAAACTTCGTTAAGCTTACACCTGAGCAGCAGGCAGACGTTATCTCTCGTACATTCCACGAGGCGATTTAGTTAAGCTACAAGCCATGCACCCAAGCATGGATAACGCCCTCCGAGCTTGCTCGAGAGGGCGTTTATTTATGCTTGGGTATACGGCGACAGCCGTCTACGAAGCAGACGCATGTCTGCGAGTAGGGCATGGCGCAGTTGCTCGAAAAAGCGGTTTATTTTTGCTTTGTCATTCGGCGACAGCCGTCTACGAAGCAGACGCTTATGCTTTTCAGAAAGGGTAATAAGATGGCATTAAAAGGACGTATTCATTCTCTCGAAAGTTTTGGTACAGTTGATGGACCCGGAACAAGATTCGTAGTCTTCTTTCAGGGCTGCCCCATGAGATGCAAATACTGTCATAATCCTGACACTTGGCCACTTGATGGCGGCACAGAGATGACAGTTGATGAAATCATCACACAGTACAAGCGCAACGAGAGTTTTTACGAGAATAAGGGTGGTCTCACTACAACAGGTGGCGAGCCTATGATGCAGCTCGATTTTCTTATCGAACTATATGAGGAGTGTCATAAGAGAGGCATCCATACCTGTCTTGATACTTCCGGAATAGCTTTCAACCCTGACAGTGAGACAAACGTCGAGAAGGTTACTCGCCTTCTCAAATCAACAGACCTGATTATGCTTGATATAAAGCATATAGATCCTGAGCTTCACTACGACCTCTGCAAACAGAAGAATTCAAATATTCTTAAGTTTGCCCAGTTTGCATCAGACCAGGGTGTTGAGATCTGGATTCGACATGTAATTGTTCCCGGACTCACAGATGACCCTGTATATCTTGAGAAGCTTGGATATTTTATCGGTGGACTTAAAACACTCAAGGCTCTTGACGCACTTCCCTATCACACAATGGGAGAGGTCAAGTACGAGAAGATTGGTATGGAGTACCCACTCAAGGGGGTTCCTGCAATGGATCAGAGCACTCTGCTTGAGAAGAAGAAGTTCATCCTCGAAGGAATCAAGAAAAGACGTGCTGAAGATAATGCAAACGCATAATTGATTTATTCGAAAAAATATATTACAATATTTTTCATTGAAGCAGACTGTACTAACAGTCCTAATCTTACTTTTGAAAGGAGAACTGAATTATGGCACATGTTATTTCTGACGCTTGTGTAGCTTGTGGCGCTTGCGCTTCTGATTGTCCTGTTGGAGCAATCGCTATGGGCGATGGCAAGTATGAGATCGACGCTGATACATGTATCGATTGTGGCGCATGTGAGGGTGCTTGCCCTACAGGCTCAATCTCAGCTGAGTAATCATATTATTATCAAGCAATTTTAGAAGGGGCTGTCGCATCAATTTGCGACAGCCCCTTTTTCACGCAACAGCGATTTTTACTATCCTTTAATATCCTTACGCTCGATAGAACCAAACTTAGTATATTCAGCACGCCAAACAAGAGAAATCTCACCAGTTGAACCATTTCTATGCTTTGCTATGATAATATCTGCAATTCCCTTACGGTCTGTATCTGGCTTGTAATAATCCTCTCTGTATATGAACATTACGATATCGGCATCCTGCTCAATTGCACCAGACTCACGAAGGTCTGAAAGAACCGGCTTATGGTCAGGTCTTGAATCAACTGCTCGGGACAGCTGTGACAGCGCAATAACAGGGATGTTGAGTTCTCTGGCCAATACCTTAAGCCCTCTTGAAATCTCAGCAATCTCGTTCTGTCTTGAGTCGCTTGCACGGCCCCTTCCCTGCATGAGCTGAAGGTAATCAATTACAATCAGGTCCAGTCCCTGCTCAAACTTCATCTTCCTGCATCTGGATCTCAGTTCGTTGACTGTAATACCGGGCCTGTCGCATATCATAAGGTTGGACTTTCCGATCACGCCACCACTCTCTACAATTTTATCCCAATCAGTGTCAGAGAGGTTTCCAGTCTTCATCATTCTTGAATTAACAGTTGCGTTCATTGCAATAAGTCTGTTAACAAGCTGCTCCTTACCCATCTCAAGACTGAATACCGCTACTGAATAATTCTTCTTAAAGCATGCATATTCTGCAATATTCAGGGCAAATGCCGTCTTACCCATAGCAGGTCTGGCAGCTATAAGAATAAGGTCAGAGCGCTGAAATCCAGCAAGCATGTTGTCAAGGTCGATGAATCCAGACGGAATTCCAGTGACATTGCCCACAGTCTTTGATGCCTTCTGAATATTATCAAGAGTGTTCATGACAATCTGGCCGATTGGAACGATGTCATCATCCCCGCGCCCCTGGAGCAGCGCGAAGATATCACTCTCAGCATCATTGAGAACCTTGTTAGTATCCTCTTCAGAAGCATATCCATCATCTGCGATCCGCTCTGCAGTCTTAATCAGCCTACGACGAAGAGACCTGTCTGATACAATATTGCAGTACTGCTTGTAATTTGCAGAGGTTGGTGTGTTCTCAAGAATCTGACTGATAAAACCTATCTCACACACCTCGGGCGGAGCCTGCTTCTCTCTAAGCTTAGCCTGAAGAGTAACATAGTCGACGTCCCTACGCTCGTAGTTCAGGTCTGCAATGGCGCTGAAGAGAAGACCGTACTGCTTGAGGTAGAAATCCTCTTCCTTAAGATGCTCAACAGCATAGAGCAGAGCCTCCTCATCCATAAGCATGGATCCGATGGTAGCACTCTCAGCTTCTTTATCATATGGAATTTTGCGTGTAATTAAACTGGCATTAGCATCCATACAAACTACTCTTCCTCTACCTTAACTGAGAGACTTGCTGACACCTGAGGGTGAAGCTTAACTGTTACCTTATATACTCCAAGACTCTTGATGGGCTCATCAAGTGTAATCTTCTTCTTATCGATATCAAGATCAAACTGATCCTTAGCTGCAACAGCAATTTCCTTTGAGGATACTGAACCAAAGCTCTTTCCATCCTTGCCAGTCTTAATCTTGCATACTACAGTCGTTGACTCAACAACCTTGGCATATTCCTTTGCATCTGCCAGCTTCTGTGCAGCAACCTTATCATCATTAGCCTTCTTAAGCTTGATGTCATTGAGGTTCTTAGGTGTTGCCTCAAGTCCTAATTTTTTCTTAATGATGAAATTGCGGGCATATCCCTCATTGACTTCAACAATCTCATCCTTCTTACCAAGTGACTTTACGTCCTCAAGTAAAATTACTTTCATACTATATTTCTCCTTCCTCAATCATAGAATCTAATACTTCTTTCAGGATATCCACTACCTCATCAGGTGAATGACCCTCAATCTGTGCACCGGCAATATTCATGTGACCACCGCCGCCAAGCTTCTCCATTACAATCTGGACGTTGATTTCGTCGATGGATCTGGCTGATATGAATACCTTGCCCTGGTACTGTGTCATTATGAATGATGCCTTGACGGAATTGATATTTAGCAGCTCATTTGCAGCCTGTGCTCCAACAACGGTCGGTGAATCAATTCCCTCAGATGGCAGTATCGAAATGGCAAATTCGTCCCTATACAGCTCAGCCCTACGCACAGCCTCTGCCCTTGCCTTATAATCCGTAACATCATCCCTGAATATTTTCCTTACACGAGTGACATCGGCGCCATTCCTTCTCAGGAAAGCGGCAGCCTCAAATGTACGCACACCGGTCTTTGTCATGAAATTATTCGTATCAATCATAATTCCAGCATACAGACAGTCAGCCTCAACGCTCTTCAGCTTAATATTGTCACCAATATACTGAAGAATCTCAGCAACCATCTCACACGCACTCGATGCATAGGGCTCAATATAGGACAGCGATGCATTCTCAATTCGCTCCGAGCTCTGTCTGTGATGATCAAGAACAACTATTGTCTTGCACATGTTAAGCAGTTCGGGGCACTCCGTAATGCCCGGCCTGTTTGTATCAACAACTACAAGAGCTGTAGTTGAATCCACCAGCGATATCGCTTCGCCTGAATTTATGATGATTCCCTCTTCATAATCAGGACTGTCAACAAAGTCATCCATCATCGCCCTGATTGAAGTAGTGACCTCGTTAATTACTATATTACATTTCTTGCCCAAAAATTTGGACGCCCTGAAGATACCCACAGCAGAACCAAAGGAATCGACATCGGATATCGAGTGGCCCATTACAATTACACGCTCCTTGCTCTCAATTATTTCCCTGAGTGCATGTGCCTTGACTCTTGCCTTCACGCGTGTGCTCTTTTCAACCTGCTGGCTCTTTCCACCATAATAGGTTATCTTCTCAGGAGTCTTGACCACTACCTGGTCGCCGCCACGTCCAAGCGCAAGGTCGATGGCAGTCTTAGCATATGAAGCACTCTCAAGGAACGAAGGAGCATCCACACCAAATCCCATACTGAGCGTCACTGTAATCATACCACTGCCAAGACTTACATTTTTTACATCCTCAAGCAGACTGAACTTCTCAGCACACATTTCATCGTATGCCTTTCTCTTCATGACAAAGAAATACTTGTCTGTTTCAGTCCTTCTCACTATTGCATCGTATGAAGAAAAATACTTGTTTACACGCCTCTCAATGAGTGCTCCAAGCAGAGATCTCCTGACCTCCTCTATAGTCTCAAGCACCTCATCGTAGTTATCAATATAAATCACACCAGACACCAGTGTCTCATCCCTGTACCTGCGGATGTATTCATTAAGTTCAGTCTCATCAAACAGAATCATGGCAATGAGGGAGCCCTCAAAAATCCCTCCTCCTGACAGAACACTGTGCCCTGCAAGGTTCTTCATGTTGAGCTTTCTCAGATTGGCCCTGAAGTCGCTTCCCTCATAGGAAAACTCAAAATCCACCGCTTCATCCGTTGTGGGAAGCTTATCCTTTGTAAGTTCAGGAACGAGGCTTGTTACTGATTTTTTGAAAAAATTATCCTTCTTAAATACTGTAGCGAAGGCCTCATTCTGCCAGACAAATCTGCCCGAATCATCAAGCAGGGCATATGGAAGGTCAAATTCCTTGAGGAGCTGTCTCTGTACCTGACCATAACTCGTCGCAAAGTCCATCAGCCCATACATGATTGCTGACTTTGATGAAAAATATAATGCCGCCGCAATGATTATATACAGGAGTGCTATTCCGCCGACAATAATTCCGGCCTTTGGACTGTACAGGAAAGCCGCCAGTGTCATTATCACCGGCAGAATTCCAAGATATATCGGCCACAAAATATATGTGTTTAGCCGTCCTCTAACTTTTGCTCTCTTATTACTCATCATAATCCCCCACAATTCAGGCTATATTGATATCAACATCAATAGCTCTGCAGGTATACCTTCTCGGTCTTGATAAATTCACTGACACGCTCCATCTCGAGGTTGGTGTCCATCAGTTCTCCCTCTTCCGAAAACATTGGATGTACCATTATCTCAGCCAGCGCCCCTTCTGGCAGCTGACTATAATATCCAGCGAAGTCCTGAAATGAACCAAAGAATTCTGTCGTTGTGACGCCTAGCTTCTTCAACCTTCCATTGTAGTAATCCTTATATAATCTGTTGAAGGCTCCCGGCTTAACATCGAACATATTTCTTCCGAGGCGAACAGACTTGAATCCATATTTTTTGAAAATGGGTTCTGCTGCCTTCCACACCGATAAATCTGTATGGACATGGTGGTGTGAATCCAGATGCTTTTCAGGAAGTCCAAAACTCAGATATCTTCGTATCTGCGCCTCAATCTCCTCTGCCACGGCCTTACTCTCTGCAGGACTCAAAATAAGCCTTGATTTTGTGGAACGGTGGAATCCAGCGTGGAACTCACCCTTGCCATCGCAGAATGTTCTCATCGACTTAATCGTGCCTGTAAGAGGAACTCCCGCCGTGAGATTGAGATGCAGGCCTACTTTGTCAAGAAAGCCTTCCCTCTCGGCCATCGCAGCAGCATCTGCAGCATAGGGCATATTAACCATCAGCGTAGTATTCGTAATTATCCCTTTTTCAAAGCTGAGACGAATGGCATCATTGACATCTTCACTGATTCCAAAGTCATCAGCATTAATTATTGCTCGAACCAAACTAACAACCTCTCCGATATTGTTTCTGCACAGAAACCGATTTGGATTTATTTTACCACACAACACACAAAAATACACATAAAAAAACACCCCGGCGTCACAGCCAGGGTGCATTATAAATCATTTCTACTTGAAGAGTTCATCCATATACTCAGATGCTGCTTCCATATCCTTCTCAGAAATTGCGTCCTTCTTGAGGATTGTCTTTCTTGACATCATTCCGATTGCAAGGACTGCTGCAATTGCGCCAACATAGAGAACAAAGCTGTATGTACCTGCTTCCATCATTCCGTTTGCAAGGGGAACTTCCTCATCCTCAATGATTGTAAACTCATATGTACTTGAAGACTCAAGCTGCTTCTCATTTTCATTCTGTGCAAATGCTGTGATGCTGAGCATCAGTGCAAACATAAGTGCAAGAACTGAAATAACTGCAATAATTCTTTTCTTCATAACTTACCTCTCATCTATCTTTTCCGCAAATCAATACGGGAAACAACTCGTTTTCAATAATAATGACACCGCTGGATCCTAAAAAGGTTCATTTTTTTATAAAAAATATTATTTTCATCGTTTTTATTATATAATAGTAATCATATTTTACTAGAATTTCGGGAGAAGATAAATAATGAATTCATTTAAAGTATCAAAATATATTCAGCTGGCTCTGACGATTCTTTTCGATATTGCCTTTTTCACAATTCTGATAGTCGAGCCTGCTCTTCGCTATGCGGTCTTTTCTAACAGGTATCTTCTTACTCTCTGTATTATCATGTGGGCATTCAGCATCGTCACTCTTGCGTTTCTCGTATCTGACCTGCACAAGATTCTCGAGCTTGAGATTACGCACCACGAACTTAATAAGGAAGCATATCTTGATGACCTGACAGGCATACCCAACCGTCATTCACTTGATTCTGTATTTGATGAGTATGAATCTTCAGACTCCATTTCCAAACTGGGATGCGCCATTGTTAAACTATCCAACTTAATTGAAATCAACAACGATCTCGGACGCTCTTCCGGCGATGAAGCAATTCGTGTCTTCTCAGACATTTTTGAGACAGCTGGAGAGAGCTATGGTTTCGTTGTCAGAAACGGTGGTAATGAATACCTCGCCGTAATAGAGGACTGCACAGACAGCCGCATGCAGGAATTCATCAAGGGGCTGAAGGCTGCCATTGAAGCCAACAATATGAACCGTGAGAACATCCAGCTGGAGATTGAGTATGCGTACGTAATCAACTCCGACATAGAAGCTGACCACATGAGCGACCTTATTGGCGCTGCATATAAGAAACTGGGGGTTTAGCCTTGGCTGATATCAATCATCTCTATCTCGGGATGCTTGTCCGTAAAGCTCAGGCCCATGACAGTAACGCCTTTGCGGAGCTATACGGACTCACCTACCAAAAACAGTATAATTATGCCTGTTACTACCTTAAGGACACTCATCTTGCACAGGACGCTGTACAGGAAGTGTATATTCACGTCCTTAAACACATTGGTGACATCAAGGACCCGAAGCTCTTTCTCGCCTGGCTCAATCAGATTACTTTCCACACCTGTTTTGATATGGCGAAAAAGCAGGACAAGCACTATGGGGAGATAAATCCTCTTGCACTTGAGCTCTCAGAGGATGATTACATCGACCACAACCCCGAGGCCCTCACCCAGAAACAGGATGAAATAGACCGTCTTAAGAAGGCAATCAATTCACTGCCAGCCCTCGAGCAGCAGATAATAGTACTTAAATTTTTTAACAACCTGACAATTGATGAAATTGTGCAGGCCACCGGAATCAGCAGAAGCACGATAAAGCGCCATCTAATCTCAGGAAAGGAACACCTGGCCACAGCAATGGCAACCTGAGACAGGCAAAAATCCCACTAACAGATTTCGGAGATATTTGGTATGATATTTAATAAGAAAAATAATTTTGAACATAATCTGGATATGGCCCAGGCTGAAGAGATGCTGCAGAACGTATTTGCCGCTGCTGGAGAGTCGCCAAATACCATAATGCTCGATAAGCTCATGCTGCGAAAGAAGGTTCAGACAAGAAGCATTATGACAGCTGGTGCAATCGGAATCATTGCAATGCTGCTTGTGTTATTCTCTCCCCTTGTATTCCTAGTATCATATTCACGGATTACTGTTCCTGAAATTGAAGAAAACTATATGATAGGCGACACGCTTTATGTCATAATCAGCCCAGACAGTATAGGGACCGACTACTATTCATCCTATGCGAAGGACGATTCCGGCAATACTGTTGCGCCATCTGAAATTGATGAGGAGACGCGGACACTGGCCTTCCCTGCCAGAACCGGCTCTCTGAACATTTATATAATGAATTATTCAGGAAAAATCACTCATGCGATTTATACATCACTCAAATAGGTATATAATGTCTTTGTGCGGTTTATTGTTGCTTGCCATGCTAATCTTTTCAGGCTGCGGCAGTACCGCCCATGAGAATCCTGACAAGAGCAGTCTTCCGCTGCGCCCATCAGTCCCTGTTGTACTGATTCCCACCGCGGATGGTACTAAGACTTTTGAGAATGCCAAAGTCAGAATTGATTATTCAAACTGCTCCGAAGGATATATCATCGCTTATTATATTGGCTCAAGCCAGAAGGCAAGATTACAGATTTCCGGCCCCGACCGCATCACATACACCTACATAATGCATGGCGGTCAGGAAGTATTCCCGCTCCCATCAGGCAGCGGCCAGTATGAGATTTCTGTGTATGAAAATATCCAGGATGACCAGTATGCAGCCATTCTCATGGAGTCCCTCGAGGTTTCCCTAAAGGATGACCACTCTGCCTTTCTCTATCCAAGCCAGTACGTCTGGTTTGACGAGTCCACAGAGGCTGTTAAGAAGGGTGAGGAACTGGCAACCGGTTGTCATGATGACCTTGAGGTTGTTGAGAAGGTGTACACTTTCGTCAAGGACAATATTACCTATGATGAAGAAAAGGCCAAGACAGTAAAGGCCGGATATCTTCCCGTAGTCGATGACGTTCTCTCCTCCGGGACAGGTATATGCTTTGATTACGCGGCTCTGATGGCAACTATGCTAAGGACTCAGCAGATTCCCACCAGACTCAACGTCGGTTATACCGGAAGCGGAGTATACCATGCGTGGTTAAGTGTTTATATCACTGATACAGGCTGGGTTGATGGCTACATACAGTTTGATGGTAAGGACTGGGTACTGATGGACCCGACTTTCGCTGCATCCTTCGGATCGGAGCGACTACAGAAATATATCGGAGATAACAGCAATTATATTTTAAAATATACATATTAAGGAGACATTATGAATCAGATTAAGGCAAGCAATCCTCTGTCAAATCATGAAATATCAACATTTGCCAGTCAGATGGGTATGATGCTTTCAGCAGGAATCACGGTCGATGAAGCACTTAGACTTCTAGAGACTGACTCCGAGACTGCAGAAGGCCGTAATCTCATCAAGGGCATTTATGAGACACTCGAGGATGGCAATTCCCTCTATACCTCCATGTCAGAATCGGGGCTTTTCCCCAAGTATGTTCTTGATATGGTGAATATCGGTGAACAGACTGGTAACCTGGACAATGTTTTTTCTTCGCTTTCTGAATATTATGAGCGTGAGGAATCCATAGCTGAGGGAATCAAGCAGGCGGTTACATATCCCTTTATCATGATTGTGATGATGCTCTGTGTTATCCTTGTACTCATGATTAAGGTTCTCCCGATATTTGAGCAGGTTTATGAGCAGCTCGGAACCAGCATGACTGGTATTTCAGCATCAATCCTGAACCTCGGCCAGTCGATGGGAAGATATTCAGCCGTATTTGTCGTTGTCTTTGTTCTTCTCATTGCAGCATTCTTCTATTTCACAAAGACAGAAAAGGGTAAGCTAAATCTTGAGAAGTTTGCTTCTTCATTTGTTCTTACCAGAAATCTCTACGACAAAATTGCTGCCGGTCATTTCGCAAGCGGTCTTGCACTTGCCATTGGCTCTGGATTTACAACAGAGGAAGCCATTGAGATGGTTGAGCAGCTCATAACCAATGAGCAGTATAAAAATAAAATCAAGAAGTGCCGTGAGATGATGGACGATGGGGTTGTCTTTGCTGATGCGGTTGTTCAGTCAGACATCTTTTCTGGTTCTTATGGCCGTATGGTTTCAATAGGATTTAAGAGTGGTCAGCTCGACCGCGTAATGTCAAAGGTTGCAACCCGTTACGAGCTTGAAGTGGACAGGGAGATTGGACATTTTGTATCCATCCTCGAGCCTACTCTCGTTGCCATTCTTTCAATCGTAGTTGGTATGATTCTGCTGTCAGTAATGCTTCCCCTTATGGGAATTATGAGTTCAATAGGATAAACAGTACATGAGACGAAACAGGTTAAAAAAAGAAAAACCAAATATCGCTTTTGCTGTTGTCTTTCCTCTTGTTACGTTTGTCGTGATCTTTGCCATGTTCTATTATGGCATCACTCAGCTCTCTGAAGCATCTGACCGCCAGCAGCTCGAAGGTCTACAGACGACCATTGAGCGCGACATCGTACACTGCTATGCTTCAGAAGGAGAATATCCTCCAAGCCTTGAGTATCTTGAGGAAAATTACGGTCTCACATACGACCACAGCAAATATTTTGTAGATTATCAGCCGGTGGGTACAAATATCCTTCCGGATGTTACTGTGATGGAGGTTTCCAAATGAGAGAACAGGAAAATAACCACATCATAGATCTGCTCTTCACGCTTACACTGTTCGGTGTCTTTGCGGCATCGGCGCTCCTCGTCGTGATCTTTGGTGCAAGAATATATGAGAATACAGCTTCAAGTATGAACAGAAACTTCACATCACGAACTGCAGTATCATATATCACTGAAAAGCTTCGCCAGAGAGATGTCATTGGAGCTGCTGATATCACAGACATTGAAGGGATTCCCGCCATCACACTGGTCAAGCAGTATGATTCAACCACCGTGTATACCTACATCTATGCAGACGAAGGGTACCTTAAGGAGGTTACGGTCACAGGTGATGTCACTCCCACAGCTGCATCAGGCCAGAAAATTATGGCTCTTGATCAGTTCTCTGTCCAGGAAATAGCAGAGGGCGTTTACTATGTAACTATTGTTGACACAGATGGCAACCACGAGGCTACGTATATCGCCACGAAATGTGATCCTGATTTACGTGGAGCCGCAATGGCTGCGCCAGAATAGAGGGAGGTATTATGAACAAATCAAAATCAAGCCTCTTCCTCATGGAACTCATTCTGACCATTCTGGTGTTCTCTATTGCAAGTGCAGTGTGTATCCAGATTTTTGTCAAGGCTCATCTGCTCAGCGAGAAGACACAGACACTTAACGAGGCTGTTACGCTGTGCACCAGCTGTGCTGAGCTGTTTTACGGCTTCGATGGGGATCTGGTAAAAATTAAAAACGAGCTCGATATCAGCAATATGGCAGTAGCTGAATCTTCATCTCTTACTTTGTACTATGATGAGAACTACTCCCTTGTATATCCTGAAGAGGGAAAGTATACACTTAAGCTTATTAACTCGACAGAAGGAAATATGCTGACCTGCAACATTGCCTTCACAGACATTGTTTCTTCAGAGTGTATTTATACTGTACCCTGCAGCCTGTATATCAGGCCCGCTGCTCCAGCCACAGATGACATGATGCTCCCCGACGCGGGTGTGCTCCCTAATGCAGGCGTTCTCCCCGACGCGGGTGTGCTCCCTGATGCAGGCGTTCTCCCTGACGCGGGTGTGCTCCCTGATGCAGGTGTTCTTCCTGAAGGAGATGTTATTGTAGGAGGTGCGCTATGAGTGAGAACAGATTAAAGAAAAAGGGACCGCAGATTGGTCTGAACATTGGTGCATCCTCTATCCTTGTAGTATTCATCGTTCTCTGCCTTGTAACATTTGCCGTTCTTTCGCTTGTCAGCGCAAATGCAGATTACAAGCTTTCAAAGAGAGTGGCTGACAGAACTACTTCATATTATCTTGCAACTTCTGAAGCACAGAAGCAGCTGGGTGAGATGGCCGATGCTCCAAGGGATATGGAAGAGATAGCTGATTTTTCAGTACCTATCAGTGATACTCAGTCAATACATGTTATTGCCAAGCTTCCTCCATCAATGTTTGCCAATCAGATGGAAATTCTCTCCTGGAAGATTGATAACACAGGCAACTGGGAAGCTGATGATACGGTCGAAATCTACAAACAGAATCAGTAAGCTGATAACTTATAGTCGGTCTTTTTCAAGACCGACTTTTTAAGTATATAACCATACAACGGAGGATTCAGAATGAAAATAAGGACAGAAAATAAAAATCCTGCAAAAAGATGTAAGAAGCATCTGGTGCTTCTTGTTGTAATATCACTGCTGCTCTCTATTTTTTTGACAGGCTGCAGCGATGAAGACGAGGAATACTCTGACGCATCTGTCACAGGCTCGTACGTGGAAACAGATAAGGACGAAGATGATGCTGATGCGGATAATGCTTCCCCAAAGGACTACAGCAACAAAAAGGGTGATACTGAAGCCTCTAATTTTACTCTCATGATATATATGTGCGGTTCCGATCTTGAGTCGGAAGATGGTGCTGCCACAATGGATATCATGGAGATGATGGAGGCCCAGCAGAGCGATTCCCTTAATATAGTCATTGAAACCGGTGGTGCTACAGAATGGCAGAACTCAATAGTTGAGGGTAATACAGTTCAAAGATATCAGCTTGTTGGCGATGATCTCCAGCTTCTTGAGGATAGGGGCAAAAAGCAGATTACTGACGGTAACGAGCTTGCTGACTTCATTAATTTTTCAACATCAAATTTCCCTGCTGACCGATATGGAATCATTTTCTGGGATCACGGCGGCGGAACTGTTGGTGGATACGGCTCTGACCTGCTGTATGACGAAAGCTCAATGAGCATTTCCGATCTTGCAGCATCGGTTGGATCTACGGGCACTCATTTCGATTTAATCGGCTTTGACTGCTGCCTTATGGCTACTGCCGAGAATGCATATGCACTTTCTCCCTATGGAGACTATCTGATTGCTTCAGAGGAGTCCGAGCCTGGCACAGGCTGGTATTATACAACATTCATCGATATGCTTGCTTCTAATCCAGGTATTTCTATTCCAAAGCTTGGAAAGACAATGATTGAGGATTACATTTCTCCAAGTAATACTAATGTAAGTTCCGGTGTAACTCTGTCTCTCATTGACCTTGGCCAGATGAATAATCTCATGGAAGCATATTATTCATATCTCGGTAGTTCAGAGCAGGCACTTCTCGATGGTGATTTCTCAAGGATTTCCAATGCAAGAAGTGATTCACGAAGTTATGGTGATGGCGATTTTGAGCAGATTGACCTTCAGGACTTTGTTGAGAAATCTGCGCTCTCTGGAGCAGATGAACTTGTGAATGCAATCAGCGATGCAGTACTCATCAACGGAACTAATATGGCTGGTTCAAACGGTATTGCAATCTACTTCCCATATAAATACTCAGAGTATTATACCCAGATATCGCTGATTACAGACGAGGCTGGTCTTGATAATGATAATTACAAGACATTCTTCAATGATTTCGTAACTGTCATGACAGGAGGTCAGGCAAGCGGCGGTGGCAATTCCAACCCGTACTATTCTGAGGATTCCGAGGCTGTCGACTATACTCAGACAGAGGGTGAGACCTGGTACGATGAAGATATTGCAGACACATATGCAGACAGCTATTCATATGTCGACTCTGACGAGCTTGAAATCACTGAAAAGGGTGATGGTTATGTACTTCAGCTCTCTGAGGACGATTGGGAACTTGTCACTGATATAGATATGGAAGTATATGTTGATGATGGCGAAGGCCATCTCGCTCTTGGATGGGACGATTCCTATGAGTTTGACGACGATGGAGACCTTATTGTTGATTTCAACTATCAGTGGATGGCACTGAACGGTATGTATGTTCCATACTATTTCTTCGAACAGGGTGAATACACCGACGGCACCAGCTACAGCCTTGGCTATGCAGCCGCAACATTAAATGACGAAAAAGACATTCGTATCTGGGTTATTTATGACTGGGAGGAAAATACTCTTGATGTCCTGGGCTACACTCCTGACATAAATTATGAGGATGGATTCTCTGTTGCCAGCAAGGGATATAAGGATTTCAAGGATGGTGACAGAATTGATTTCTACTTTGATTACTACGATTACGACGGAGAATATCAGGACGGGTTTATGCTTGATGACAACTATATTATTTATAGTGATTCAGAAGGACTTACTGCTTCATACGAGGATATCGGAGAACTTGATACACAGATCTGCTTCCACCTTACCGATATCTATGGAAACGAATACTGGACCGAAGCACTTAATCTTTCCATGTAATAGGATGTGTGCTAAAATAATTTTTGGTGTTTAACCACAATACTTAAGAAGGGATATGAGGGACCTATGTACGAACCTATGAACGGACCTGCAAAGCTTACCGACATATTTATTGCCGCCGGTGAGAATAAGGCCAAAACAGCTTATTTCAAATTTTTTATCTTAACCATAATGGCAGGAGCATTTATTGCTTTCGGTGGTGCATGCAGCTCGCTTGCAGCCCATGCTGTCGAGAATCCCGGACTTGCAAAGCTTGTATCCGGATGCATCTTCCCCTGTGGTCTGATGCTTATCGTGTTCATCGGAGGTGAGCTCTTTACAGGTGACTGCCTCATGATAATGGGATGCATAGAGAAAAAATATAGTGCACTCACAATGACCACAAGACTTGCAATCGTTCTTGCAGGCAATTTCGTTGGAGCAATCATTGTAGTACTTCTTGTATATTACAGTGGACAGTACAACATGGGAGCAGGTGCTCTTGGCGCTTATACAATCAAGGTTGCTTACGGTAAATGCACACTTAAATTTGGTGCTGCTGTTTGTTCAGGTATCCTGTGTAACGTCCTTGTATGTGCGGCAGTTCTCATGGGCGCAGCAGCCAAGGATGCAGGGGGAAAGGTCCTTGCCATCTTCTTCCCCATCATGACATTCGTTGTCGGCGGATTTGAGCACTGCGTTGCAAATATGTACTACATTCCTGCCGGACTCATCGCAGCAACCAATGAGACCTATGCTGCAAAAGCCATGGAACTCTACGGGCTTACTGCTGAGCAGCTTGCGCAGATCAATGTTTATAATTTCTGTGTTACCAATCTCATTCCTGTTGTTATCGGTAATGTACTTGGTGGAATGGTGTTCATCGCACTTCCCCTCTACCTTACAACCAAGACCAAGAATCAGTAATTTTCTCGAAATACTGGCTGTCGCATATAATATGCGGCAGCCTTTTTTTGGCCCGATTCGGTTGCAGACCAGAAATGGGGAAACCATTCATGAATTGGAGCATTGGCTATGAAAACGAGATAGAAAAACGCCGCAAGGATACATTGGTGCATGTGAATGCGAAGGGCCCTATAATCATCCGGATTCAGTGAATAACCAGAGAACGCCTCGCATGGACGCGAGGCGTAGGTGCCAACTGAGCCCGGATGGCGAATTGGCGCCGGTCTCGTTCGTATGATTATACTATCTCTGAATCCGCAGGTGATTAAGGGTCCCGTAGCACTGAATATGCCCAAGTATCCTTGTGGCGTGAAAAGGGCCATCGCATTTTTGCGCGACAGCCCCAATACATAATTACTCTGTTATTTCTGCGTCTACATCAACGATGTCTTTTGAGAACAACGCCTCAAACTCATCCCTTGTCATCTTCTCATTTTCAATCAGATAAGCAGCAGCCTTATCAAGCACATCCCTGTTCTGAAGAATGAGCTCATATGCCTTGTTGTAACAGTCGTTGATGATTGTCCTTACTTCCTCATCAATAGCAGATGCTGTCGACTCGGAGATTGATTTGGTATGGGCAAGGTCACGTCCGATGAATACCTCATCACCATCGTCAGCGTAATTTACCATTCCAAGTTTCTCTGACATACCATATTTGACAACCATGTTCCTTGCCACTCTTGTGGCGTCCTTAATATCCTGTGATGCTCCGCCTGTATAATCATCAAAGACTATACGTTCTGCAATTCTTCCACCAAGAGATACCATGATGTGATTGAGCATCATTGTCCTGGTCACATGGACATCATCCTTCTCGGGAAGGGGCATTGTGTATCCCAGGGCACCAGGGCCTGTTGGAATAATTGAGATGAGGTATACGTTTCCAACGCCTTCCAGAAGGTGGAAGAGGATTGCATGGCCAACCTCATGGTAAGCAGTAATCTTCTTATCGCTGTCAGAAATCACCTTGGACTTCTTCTCACTTCCGACACCAACCTTTATGAAAGCTCTTCTGATATCATCCTGGCTGATGTATTTCTTATCAGCACGCGCTGCTGTGATAGCAGCCTCGTTCATAAGATTCTCAAGATCTGCACCGACAAGACCTGCTGTAGTCTTTGCAACCTGATCAAGGTCAACATCATCTCCAAGCGGCTTATTTTTTGCATGTACATTGAGGATTTCAAGTCTGCCCTTGACATCAGGGCCGCCCACAGCAACCTTTCTGTCGAAACGACCAGGACGCATGATTGCAGGGTCAAGGATGTCCACGCGGTTCGTCGCAGCCATCACGATAATGCCTTCATTCACGCCAAATCCATCCATCTCAACCAGAAGCTGATTAAGAGTCTGCTCGCGCTCATCATGACCGCCACCCATTCCTGTACCTCGGCGTCTTGCCACGGCATCAATCTCATCAATGAATACAATACAGGGAGCATTCTTCTTGGCATCTGCAAAGAGGTCTCTCACTCTTGATGCACCTACTCCGACGAACATCTCTACAAAGTCTGAACCCGAAATGGAGAAGAAAGGTACTCCTGCCTCTCCTGCCACAGCCTTGGCAAGAAGCGTCTTTCCGGTTCCAGGAGGGCCCTCAAGAAGCACACCCTTAGGAATTCTTGCTCCAAGCTGAACGTACTTTGCAGGACTCTTTAAGAAGTCTACTATCTCCTCAAGCTCCTCTTTCTCTTCCTGGAGACCAGCAACATCACCAAAGCGGACCTTGATATCACCATGTGATAGCCTGGCGTGGCTCTTTCCAAAGTTCGCCATCTTACTGCCGCCCGCTGCCTGTCCATTCATGAGAAGCATAATGAAGTACAGTACGATACCCATAAGGATAATCGGAAGGACTGTCGTCATAAACCAGCCTTCTCTCTGCACATCCCTCATGGTATAAGTCGGGAATTTCTCCTTGAGTTCTTCCTCAAGTACTGACACATCTCCGACTACCAGTTTTTTTCCTGAACCATCATTTAGCACAACAGTCGCAACACCAGTCGGTGTTTCCTTGTTTGGCTGGATATCCACAGAACTTACGTTTCCTGCGTTAAGATCTGCCTCAAAACGATTGTACGAGTATGTATCTGCTGCCTTAAGAGCTCCTGCCATTGAATATATCAGGCCAAAAAGCATGAGCAGAAAAATGATTGAAATAAATGTTCCTCTGTAATTTTTCTTCATATAATTCCTATTCTACAACACCAATATAAGGGAGGTTACGATAATCCTGAGCATAATCAAGACCATAACCAACCACAAACTCATCAGGGATTACAAATCCTACATAATCCACATCAACATGAACCACTCTTCTGTCAGGCTTGTCAAGCAGTGTGGTAAGCTTCAGAGAAGCAGGATTTCTTGTCTTCAGAAGTGTAAGCAGATAGCTCAGCGTCCTTCCTGTATCAATAATATCCTCAACTACAATTATATTTTTTCCCTCCAAAGGCTCATCCATGTCGAGTGTAACCTTAACCTCTCCACTTGAATTTGTGCTGTTTCCATAGCTTGAACAGCGCATGAACTCAACCCTTACAGGAACAGTAATCCTCTTTGCAAGCTCACAGGTATAGAACACAGAACCCTTCAGAATGCAGACAAGAGTTACCTCCTGCCCTGCATAATCCTCGCTGATCTGTGCAGCTATCTCCGCAATACGGGTGTCAACCTGCTCCTCTGTAATCATCGTACGGATATTTACATTCATCTTCTTTTCCCCCTGAAGATCGTCCTTGACAAGCTTTGCCTCCAGGACTTTCTTTGTTTCTGGTGTTACCTTATAATTCTCACTAATCCTGCTGATGTCATCACCAACAACCCAGATCACATCACTTCCAGATTTAAGAGATACAATCATGTAATCGTCTCTCTTATTCGCCGGAATTTTCTGATTGGTAAAAAAATCCTGCAGTTTCTGTGTTCCGACATTCAAGGTGATGCGGTCTCCAGGACCTCTTCCTCGCAGGACCACATTCCCCTTGATTTTATCATAATCAAACCACTTCGTGTAAAAATCTTTAGGATAATCAAGTTCCTTTCCAGGTTCAAGATCAAATACCCAGGTCTTCAGTCTCCAGCCATTTAATGCCTTCTCTGGATTTTTTCCTGCATTCTTGAGTTCACGTACTCTCTCATGTGTGTCCTCTCTCATGGTAAAAATAACCTCCTCATAATTCTTGGTGATTTTCAGTCTGTAAGGTAAATCAATACTTTTTCCAGACTGCCCCATGTACAGCCTCTCTATGGCCGACAGATGCTCCGCTGTAATATCCTTAAGCTTCCCTGTCATATTTTTTACAGTAAGACGCAGTACCTCTTCCACAACGGCAATATGCTCGTTTGAAAAAATGGAGCCATCAATCCGCAGTTCTCTTTCTTCGCCAGCTGCTCCGTTATCTGTCACATACTTATTATAACATTCTCCGGCCGACATAATGAGAAAATCCCATACCCTTGATAATCTATCTGCCGCTTCTCCAATATGCTCCGTGCTGCGCTGGTTGACATGGCTGCACTCGGGGATAATATTATGCCGAATACGGTTTCTAGAATAATCAGTATCGGCATTTGTCTCATCTGTTCTGAAGGAAAGCCCTTCCTGGCTCAGAAAATCTTCAATCTCACTACGCCTAAAACATAGCAGAGGCCTGATAAGCAGAGCCTCTTCATAGCTGTCCACCGCTCTCATCCCGCACAGTCCCCTGATTCCAGTACCTCGCAGTAGATTATGTACTACAGTCTCAGCCTGATCATCCATATGGTGGGCAACTGCTATAACCTTTCGGCCTTCTCCATCAAGAGCAGACATGAATGACGAATACCGCTCCCGTCTTCCTGCTTCTTCTACCGTCTCATGCCTCTGTTTTGCTATCTCTGGGATGTTTTTTCTGATTGTTATGCACTCTATGTGGCGCTCCCTACAGAAGTTTTCCACAAATACTGCGTCTCCATCTGCACTTTCGCCACGGATACCATGATGAATGTGGATAACCTTCAGCGCGAAGGACTTTCTGTCATTATTTTTTCCACACAGAAATCTTTGATATTTCCACAACAAAAACAGGAGGCACAGCGAATCTGCTCCTCCTGATACACCTACAACAACCTGGTCACCAACATGGACCATATCGTTCTCTTCTATATATCTGAATACTCTGTCAGTAATATTATTCATTGTCAGGCTTAAAAATAATCTCATCAGAGTAGACAAGTCCAAGCTTCTCCTTTGCGACCTTCTCCGCATACTTCTTCGTCTTGGTCAGCTTCTTGAGCTCGGCTAACTCCTTAGTGTACTCGTTCTGCTCATCAATCTGCTCCTGGAGCACTGCCTCACGTGCCCTAAGCTCGTCTCGCTTCGCTGTAAGTGACTTGCAGTTGATATACATTACTGTGAACAGCAGCAAAACAACAAACGATACAATCAGCATTCCGCCCTTATTCTGTTTCTTTTTTCTTCTAAAAGCAACCCTGCGTCTCAACTAATCATACCTCTGTGCGCAACTTCCACCTAATATAATAAGTGACTATGTTTACATAATACTTATGTTTCAACCAGTAGTCAACCCGATTTTTCCTTATTTTATGGGGTATTTTCTACTGTGCCTACATATTGTGGTTTACGTAAAGTATTGGCACTACATATCGCATCGACGCAAATTTCAAAGTTTACTTATTCTTACAGAACTTCGTACATGTCCTTCGCTTCTTCTTTTCTGACAACCTCCTGTACGGATGTCACCTTAACCCTCACGGGCTTTGTTCCAAAGGATATCTCAATGATGTCGCCTGCCTTGACCTCAGCTCCTGCCTTGGCAACCTTGTCATTAATTGACACTCTTCCAGCGTCACAGGCTTCATTTGCCACCGTCCTGCGCTTTATTAACCTTGATACCTTGAGATACTTATCAAGTCTCATTATCTAACCTCTCTAAAAGAAAAAAGAGGGTCCGTATCCGAACCCTCCTGGAAAATCTGTCTCGCTAAAAATATGAATTAAGCGTTGATAGCATCCTTAAGAGCCTTACCAGCCTTGAACTTAGGAGCCTTAGAAGCTGCGATTGTGATCTTCTCCTTTGTTGCAGGATTGAGACCCTCACGAGCTGCTCTCTCAGAAACTGCGAATGTACCAAAACCAACAAGCTGAACTGATCCACCAGCCTTAAGCTCGTCTGTAACTACCTCTGTAAATGCCTTAACAACTGCCTCAGCGTCCTTCTTCTGTACGCCAGCCTTCTCAACGATTGCTGCAACTAACTCTGTCTTGTTCATTATAAAATTCCTCCTAATTATTAGTTCATGATTACATGCGCTCCAATATCTTGTATCTTGCGCGTCCACGCTTTACTATACTAATTACCCCCTATTTTGTCAAGGGAATCCTTGATTTTAGGGCATTTTTGCGACTTTTCGGCAATATTAACAGTAAATGATACACCACAAGATAAGGCACTATTCCTCCTCAATCTTTATCTCTTCGTCACCGCTGTCTCCATCGTCCTTCTCATCGCTGCCACCATCGTCTCCATCGTCCTTCTTATCGCCGTCGTCCTTCTTATCACCGTCGTCCTTATCTCCACTGTCATCTGTCTCGCCAGTGTCTGTGGCAGGTGAACTCTCTTCTTCAGGATCCTTCTCGTCACCAGATTCCTCAATCACTCCTTCGACCTCCTCGACGGGATCTTCACCATCTGCAGGAACTTCTTCTACGATACCTTCCTCCTCGGTGTCTTCAGAGATTTCTTCTTCGTCATCTGTATTTTTATCATCTGACTTTACAAGATCCTTAAAATTATAGGTCTCATCTGATGAATCAGCTTTAAGATTTATGGTATAGCTCTTTGTTACATAACCAGTTTTTCTCAGCGTTATAACATGCGAGCCAGATTCCTTTGTGAAATGAAGCGGAGCTACACCCTTGTAAACGCCATCAAAGTATACTTCAACATCTTCAGGCTCGTCGATGAACAGCCTTCCCTTCTTAGAAGATGAAGAGTTTGACGATGTTGAACTTGATGATTTAGATGATGATTTCTTAGCAGATGACGATGACTTTGAGGAGCTTGAAGACGCCTTCGACGAAGCCCTGTCCTTCACATAGTCAATCGTATTCTCATCGTCCTCTTCCTCATCCTCATTGTTATCAAGTCCGTCTTCATCTTCAAGGGTGATTCTGACTTCAGCCTTTGGCTTTCCGACCTTGAGGAACTCCTGAATAGGCACATAGCCGTCCCTTGAAGCCTCAATTTTATAAACACCATACTCAAGCTTTACTGGCAGCACATGGTTTGTCTCCTCGCCATTGATAAGGAGCTTTGCATCCTCAGGGTCTGTCACAAAATTGACCTCACCAATCTGAAGTATCTCATCCTTCAGGTCTGATACATCAACCTTTGTCTCTTCATCCCTGGCAATGTGGACCATCTTGCTTCCACCGCGTCCCTTGTAGGAGATGTGCATCTCATAGTCACCCTCTGGAACAAGAAGCAGCATCTTATCAGAAATGGGCTTTATTATCTTATTTCCCACTTCAACCCAGCCGCCGACGAACGCACTTTCACCCTTCAGCTTAAGGTATCCATGGCCCTTATCGATATTAACTGCAAGCGCCTCTCTTCCAATACCAGTAACTGTAATAATGTCGTTCTCAATAATATCCTCAATTCCGCCGACTTCACCATCCATGATTACAACCAGGTTTTCAGGCAGCTTGTAATTTTCCCTACCAAGCTTCATTACACCTGTGTTCTCATTATTTGAGTGGTGCTCAACACCCCTTACGGTAAATGTGTTCGGCGATTTCTTAAGGCTGGCAAGCTTCTTCGAATGCGTAGAGAGGCTGACATCCACAATATCCCCGGCTTTTAACTGAGCCGCTGACAGAGCCTCGCCGTACTCATCATTGAAATATGTCCTTCCATCGTAGGACAGTTCATATCTGCTGCCACTCCCAGTTGTCTGTAGGACAATGCTTTTCTCGCTTTCATTTATATCAATGACAATAGCAGTATCAACAGCCTTAAGTTCATCATCTGAAGGCATCTCACTTTCTGGCTCAGCCTCAGCCGCGGCCATCTCGCCCTTTATCCTGGTCTTCGCACTTAGTCCATAGATAACGGCTCCCACAGCTCCTGTCATCAGAAATAATACAATTCCAAAAATAAGTACTTTTCTCATTCTCAATTCAAGCTACTCCGTAATATCGTTGCGATAATTTTCCGCATGCTTCATCAGTTCTTCCCGGGTGTTCTTCTCCGGACTATCCAGCACAAGGGTCAATAGATACTGCAGGACTTCACCAAGCAGCTTTCCCTTCTCAAACCCTGCCTGCATAAGATCATTGCCATTGACTGCAAGATCCTTCACAAACAGAGGGTCAGCGTTCTCAATTATCCTGTCATACATTTCATGCAGCTTCCCTGCCCTCTCAAGTTTTCCCTCACGGTCATATTCAGACTGGGAAAAAATATCCGCCTGCTGCACTGGAAACAGGAGGTAAAAACTATCAAGCCCAACCTTGTTGATTGTCTTCCTCACTCCAGGATATGTCAGTCTCGGTCTTACATCATGATATTTCACAATATCAAGAATGGTTGTCCTGGACTTATTATCAAATTTCAGTCTTCTAAGAATATTATCGGCAATTTTTACCCCAACTTCAGCATGTCCATAAAAATGATCCCTGCCATTTATATCAGTCGTCCTGCTCGCAGGCTTTCCGATATCATGAAGAAGCATTCCCACCCTTAGACACATGAGTTCATTGTCACCAAAGCCCTCGGATGATATGTTGCAAATACTATGGATTATGTGCTCTCCAACAGAATACATATGATGAGGAGTATTCTGAGCCGTCTCCATCGTAACATCAAACTCAGGAAGAATCTGACGTGTAATTCCCAGCTCCCACGCCTTCCTGATGAATTCAGGATGTGGAGACACGAGCAGCTTAACCAGCTCCTCACGCACACGCTCTGCACTGATATTTTTAAGATTGGGAGCAAGTTTACGGGCTGCACGGCTCGTCTCTTCATCAACATCATATCCAAGCTGGGCAGCAAACCTCACTGCCCTCATGATGCGCAGCGCATCTTCGGTAAATCTCTCCTTCGGATTCCCAACAGCCCTGACAATCCCATCATTCAAATCTTCCTGACCGCCAAAGAGATCAACAATTCCTGCCTTCTCGTTATATGCCATGGCATTGATTGTAAAATCCCTTCTTTTAAGATCTTCAGCAAGCTCGGTCGTAAAGACTACATTCTTAGGATGACGTGAATCCTCATACTCTCCGTCAATCCGGTAGGTCGTCACCTCGTAACCCTCTGCGCCGAGCATGATGGTCACGGTTCCATGCTTTATACCCGTGTCTATTGTTCTCCTGAATAACTTTTTCACTTCCTCAGGCTTTGCATTGGTCGTGATATCCCAGTCATGGGGAATACGGGAAAGGAGGCTGTCGCGAACGCAGCCTCCCACAGCATACGCCTCATAGCCTTCGGCCATGAGGGTATCAATTATCAGTTTTACATTTTCAGGTAATGTGATGTTCAAAAAATTACCCCTTTACCCCTGTGCTACACAAGCTTAACAGTCTCTCTTGCAATCGCAAGTTCCTCATTAGTAGGAACTATCATTGTAACAACCTTGTCTGTGTCCTTTGAAAGGATTACTTCCTCACCACGAAGCTTATTCTTTTCGGGATCCACAGAAGTTCCAAGGTATCCTAAGTACTCTGCAACCGAAGCCCTGACTCTTGCTGTATTCTCACCAACACCTGCTGTGTAGACGATTACATCAACACCGTTCATGGCTGCTGTGTATGCTCCAATGTACTTAGCCACTCTGTAGCTGTAAGTATCAAGTGTGTCCTTTGCCGCCTCATTGCCATCATCTTCAGCAGCTGTCAGGTCACGGAAATCAGAAGAGATTCCTCCAGAAAGACCATACACACCAGACTTCTTATTTAAGATAGTATTCACTTCATCAGCTGTAAGACCTTCCTTATCTGCAATGAAGCTGATGATTGCAGGATCCATATCACCAGAACGGGTTCCCATGATAAGTCCCTCAAGAGGAGTGAGCCCCATTGAAGTATCAATGCTCTTTCCGTTCATTACTGCTGAAATCGATGCACCATTTCCAAGATGGCATACAATAATCTTCAGATCCTCTCGCTTCTTTCCAAGAATCTCTGCTGCTCTTGCACTTACAAAATCATGGCTGGTTCCATGGAATCCATAACGGCGGATCTTATACTTCTCATAATACTCAAGAGGCAGACCATAGTAATATGCCTTCTTGGGCATTGTCTGATGAAAAGCAGTGTCAAATACACCAACCATGGGAACCCCTGGCATTGCCTCCTGGCAGGCGTGGATTCCGATGATATTGGCAGGATTATGAAGAGGTGCAAGGTCATTACACTCTTCAATTGCCTTTATTACTTCGTCTGTGATAACAACGGATCCAGAGAACTTCTCTCCACCGTGTACGACTCTGTGACCTACCGCACCAATCTCACTAAGCGACTTGATTACGCCAACCTCAGGATCTGTAAGCTTCTCAATTACGAGCTTCACAGCCTCAGTATGTGTAGGCATGGGCGACTCAGTTGTCACCTTCTCTCCGCCATCAGGAGTATGTGTAATTGCACTCTTCTCTATGCCGATTCTCTCACAGAGACCCTTTGCAAGTACCTTCTCTGACTCAGAATCGATGAGCTGATATTTAAGTGATGAACTGCCACAGTTAATAACAAGAACGTTCATGATCTTCATATACCTCCATTAATAAGCCTTACCCCAAAGTACAAGATGCTTTGCAGGTTTTCCACAGCATACACACTTATCACTGATAGGATCATTATTTACAAAAGGCATACAGCGTGATGTAGCTGTTGTCTCTTCCTTAATCTTATCCTCACATGCCTGGTCACCACACCACATTGCCCTTACAAATCCAGGCTTATCCTCGATTGTCTGGCAGAACTGTGCATAATTGGTAGCCTCGTATGTATGTGCTTCTCTGTGAGCCTTTGCAGCCTCAAACATATCATTCTGAATAGTCTCAAGAAGTGCGGGCAGCTTCTCTGCAAGAGCATCAATAGGCATTTCTGTCTTCTCTCCAGTGTCGCGTCTTGCAACAACGCATACACCCTTCTCAATATCCTTAGGTCCGATTTCAACTCTCACAGGAATACCTCTCATCTCCTGCTCAGAGAACTTCCATCCAGGACTCTTCTCAGAATCATCAACCTTTACTCTTACGCCTGCTGCCTTAAGAGCATCCCTGATGGCATATGCCTTATCAAGAACTCCCTCCTGCTGCTGACGGATTGGAATGATTGCACACTGAACAGGCGCAACCCTGGGAGGAAGCTTAAGTCCTGAGTTGTCACCATGTACCATAATGATTGCTCCGATAAGTCTGGTTGTCATTCCCCATGAAGTCTGGTGAACATACTCAAGCTTATTGGTCTTATCTGTGTACTGGATACCGAATGCCTTGGCAAATCCATCTCCAAAGTTATGTGATGTACCTGACTGAAGAGCCTTTCCATCATGCATGAGCGCCTCGATTGTGTATGTCGCCTCAGCTCCGGCAAATTTCTCCTTGTCAGTCTTCCTTCCCTTAATTACAGGCATTGCAAGTACTTCCTCACAGAACTTTGCATATACATTAAGCATCTGAACTGTACGGTCCTCTGCTTCCTGTGCTGTTGCGTGAGCAGTATGTCCTTCCTGCCACAAAAACTCCCTGGAACGGAGGAAGGGTCTTGTCTCCTTTTCCCAGCGTACTACTGAACACCACTGGTTATATACCTTAGGGAGATCTCTGTATGAATGAATTTCATTTTTATAAAAATCACAGAAGAGAGTCTCTGATGTAGGTCTTACACACAGACGCTCCTGAAGGGGATTAAGTCCACCATGTGTAACCCATGCAACCTCAGGTGCAAATCCCTCAACATGATCCTTCTCCTTCTGGAGAAGACTCTCAGGGATAAACATTGGGAGGTATACATTCTGTACCCCTGTCTCCTTAAACAGTCCGTCAAGCTGGCTCTGAATAAGTTCCCAGATTGCATAACCCGCAGGCTTGATAACCATACAGCCCTTTACTGATGTGTAGTCGATAAGCTCTGCTTTCTTTACTACGTCTGTGTACCACTGGGCGAAGTCCTCTTCCATAGAGGTAATCGCCTCAACAAGTTTCTTTTCTGCCATCGTTTTTTCCTTTCTTCTGCGGCTGTGTACTCTTGCACCATGCAGAGCCTTTTAGTCCGCATTCATCCTTTTAGTTTATGCCAAAAGCCCGCGATAGTCAATTATCACGGGCTTCCTTTTAACGAATATCTCTATCTCATTTTGCACTAAATTTCGATTACTTCTGACACGCAGCTATGACCAGTTAATTTCTCACTCTTTGAATCAGGCTGAGAAACACCAGCATACACCGTAAACTTCTTTGCAGCTACACTTCTCTGACCAGCCTCATTTACTACTGTAAACGCTCTTGGTGCAATCTCAAATGTAACCTTCTTCTCTTCTCCGCTCTCGAGCACTACTCCCTTGAATCCACAGAGTACCGGATTTGATGCAGCAGCCTCACAGTCAGACTTGATATATACCTGAACAACTTCCCTGGTCTTTACACTGCCCTTATTTGCTACAACTGCTGTGATTGTGCCGTGCAGACCATCCTCTGCCTCTGTTATCTCTGCCTTCTCGATTGCAGTAACGAAGCAGTCAGAATATGTGAGTCCGTATCCGAAGGGATACTGTGCCTCATTCTTCATATATCTGTAGGTTCTGCCTTCCATGCTGTAGTCTTCGAAGTCAGGAAGCTCAGCAAGATCTTCATACAACGTAATAGGAAGCTTTCCTGAAGGAGAAACCTCACCAAAGAGAATCTTTGCAATGCCACGTCCACCTCTTGCACCAGGATACCAGAGCTGGAGTATACCTCCAAAATTATCCCTTGCATAAGACATGTTCATTGCAGATCCTGTCATCATACAGAAAATAACTGGCTTTCCAACAGATGCCACTGCCTCAATAAGCTTTCTCTGACATGCAGGAAGCTCTAGGTCGGTCTTATCTCCTGATGCATAACTGTTTCCTGTATCTCCCTCTTCTCCTTCAAGTGTCTCATCAAGTCCTACAACAAGAACTACAACATCTGACTCCTCGGCAACAGTAAGTGCCTCAGAGATTCTGTCGCTCTCCATCGCAAGATTCTCTGTCTTATCCTTAAAGAGAGGACTTCCATCTGAATAGAGGACTCTCACATCTGTTCCGCGCACATATTCCTGAATTCCTTCAAGAACAGTTACATACTCTGATGAAGTTCCGTGATAGTTTCCAACAAGAGCCGCTCTTGAATTTGCATTAGGTCCGATTACACCTATTGTCTTCACCTTATCAGTGTTAATAGGAAGAACTCCGTCGTTCTTAAGAAGAACAACACTTTCAAGGGTTGCCTTCTCTGCCTTTGCAATGTGCGCATCACACTCAACCACATTATATGGGATGTTATCAAATTCTGAACCATCAATCAGACCAAGAAGGTATCTTGCTGTATACAGTCTTACAGCAGATTCCGTGATGGTCTCTTCTGATACCTTGCCTTCAAGGAAGGCACTGTACATATGAAGATATGTATTACCACAGTTCAGGTCGCATCCAGTGTTAAGTGCAAGAGCCGCTGACTCGGTAACCGTCTTTGTAACCTTATGATTCTCATGGAAATCACGGATAGCCCAGCAGTCAGATACAAAATGTCCCTGGAAATTCCATTTTCCCCTAAGTACATCCTTGATAAGGAACTCGCTTCCTGCAGCAGGCATTCCATATACTCTGTTATATGCACCCATTACAGCCTCAACACCTGCCTCTGTAACAAGTGCCTCGAATGCAGGAAAATATGTATCCTCAAGGTCTCTCTTAGAGGGAGCAACATCAGCCTCATGTCTTGTTGCCTCAGGACCTGAATGTACAGCATAATGCTTAGCGCATGCTGCAGCCTTCATATGTTCGCCCTCACCCTGAAGTGCTTTAACATATGAAACACCAAGGCGAGATGTCAGGTACGGATCCTCTCCATAGGTCTCATGTCCACGTCCCCATCTGGGATCACGGAATATATTTACATTGGGTGCCCAGAAGGTCAGTCCCTTGTAGATATCACGGTCGTTGTGCTTAGCGCTGGCATTATATTTTGCTCTTCCTTCCTCAGCAACACATGTTGCCATCTCAGAAATAAGCTCTTCGTCAAACGCTGCAGCCATTCCAATGGCCTGCGGAAATACTGTTGCTGTACCAGCACGTGCAACTCCATGAAGAGCTTCACCCCACCAGTTATATGCCGGAATACCCAATCTCTCGATTGGAGGAGCATCATATCTGAGCTGACTTGCTCTCTCTTCAACTGTCATCTGTGATACAAGAGCAACTGCCTTTCTTCTTGCCTCTTCTCTGTTCATTAGTTACCTCTCATTCAATCGTTAATAAATACTCCATTGCAACTGTGGCATTCTCCTGATTCTCTCCAGTCCTCGCCACTCCTATATACTTCGCTGCATTCCCCATCGCAGCTTCTTCGTAAACAAGCTTTTCGTATCTGCATTTTTCTGGCAGAAGCCGGTAGTCCCCTGAGAAATAATTATTACTCCGTAACTGCTGCATTTCGTTTTCCGGCGCAATCATTAAATCTATACCACCAGCCGTCGTCCTGACTGAAAAAGCCTGCATCTGCTCCATCACAGTTGAGGTGTAAGAAACAACCTCCACAGGACAATCGAGCAGTTCCTCCATTTCATTTTTCAGTGTCTCACTCTTCTCCGTACCTACCCTGTCATCAAGAATTAGAACGGAAAGACCGTACTCCTCCTCATTTCCTCCAAGCATCGAAAAAATAAGGTAAATTACAACACCTATTGCAGCGACCACACATGCTGCCTTGAGTCCATAGTACTGAAGCAACCACTGGACTCTCTGTTTCAAAGTCATATTTTTCCAAGTATCACTGTTCATCCTCGCCAGCACCCTCAACTTTTTCAAAGATTCTGGTCAGAAGCATACAGCACACATAACCAGGAAATGAAAAACCGTACAGTATCCAAAGAAAGAAAAAATAATTACTCAGACACATAAGCGCAATCGGAAACAGACAGATAATCACCATGCACACTGAACGTGGAAAAAATGCAATCATCAGCTTAAATGCATTTATCACTGTGTTTTTAAGCCCGTTGTCATAGCGTGCCAGCAGTGGAAAAATATAAAGCAGGAGCATTACTCCAAAAAGCAGAATTCCAAGAATAAGTATTGCAACTGCCTTTTCCATTATTCCGAATTCGCTCATTATGCCCTGTCGCATGAGATTCAGGTTTACTGCATAAATAAATCCGACAACCATGGCAACTATCCAGACAACAGTTGAACTCTTTATGTTTTCACGGAAAGAACGCCAGAAAGTCTTAGTGAGTCCACCTTCTTCATCTCTACTCATCTTAAGAAGCACTGCATACATAGCTGTGAGAGATGCTCCAGCTGTGATAACAGGAATGCAGAAGATAAGCGTAAGAATATTCACCCACACCAGGTCTGTTATTTTTCCTATGGTCCTAAAGACCACATTATCCATACTAAAAATATTATTCATTATTTTTCCCTTTAAAAACGGGCGGCCGCCGAAGCCGCCGCCCACTCGTTATACAGGGTTTCCGAACATAATCAGATTTCTATTATCCCTTAACACCACCAAGAGCAACACCGGCAATGATGTACTTGGATAACAGGAAGTAAACAATAAACAAGGGCAGAACTGTAAGTGTCAGACCACAATAAATTGCACCGTACTCAGTCTTATAAATATCACCCTTCAAAAGGCTTACCATGATAGGCATGGTGTACTTCTCCTGCTTTGTAAGAAGGATCAAGGGCAGGAACAGGTTATTCCATGATGAAACGAAACTGAAAATAGCCTGTGTTGCAATAGCGGGCTTCATGATAGGAAGCACAATTGCATTAAATGTATAGAACTCTTTTGATCCATCAATTCTTGCTGAATTGATAATATCAATAGGAAGTGCAGGAATCATGAACTGCCTCATAAAGAACACCATTGCAGGTGCTGCGATTGCGGGCAGAATCAATGCCAGGAAGTTATTTGTCATGTGTATCTGATACATGAACTGGTAGAAACCAATACTAACTACCTGTGCAGGAATCATCATGACTGCCAGAATGAATGTAAAGAATGGCTGGCGAAGCTTCCACTTATATACAACAAGCGCATATGCAGTCATTGTTGAAAAATATACCGCACAAGCTGTTGATCCTGCAGAAATAATCATTGAGTTAATAAATCCACGAATGGGATTAAAACTCTTTCCTGTCAGAATCTTAAGGTTATTCAACAGGTACCCTGAGGGAACCAGTGATACAGCATGCTGCTGAATCTGAGTTGTGCTTCGTGTAGCATTCACGATCATAATGAAGAAAGGCAGAATGCTGAGTATAGCAAGGAGTATGCAAAACAGATACATAAAAATACGGACGATTGAAATACGCTCACCTTTCATTTATGCCACCCCCTTCTTTGCTTCTTTAGCTTTTCTCTTCATTTCCTTCTCGACCTGCTTAAGCTTCTTAGCCTCAGCTGCCTCGTAGGGATCTGTCATAAGAACGAAGATTATTGCTGACAGAATACTGATAATAATGAACATAATCATGCTGGCTGCAGATGCACGGTTGAACATGTAGCTGCCTGAGAATGCCTGATTGTATATGAATACGCTGGTTGTCAGAGTAGCATTATCTGGACCTGACTTTGTAACCAACAGATTCGGGATATCGAACATCTGGAGACCACCAATAAGTGAGTTAACAAGCATATAGATAAGCACTGTTCTCAGATTGGGGATTGTGATGTAGATGAATTTTCCAAAATTAGTTGCACCATCGATTTCGGCTGCCTCATAAAGCTCAGGGTTGATACCCAGAATACCTGAAATCATGATAATCATTGTGTAACCATACCACATCCAGAACTGGATAAAGGCAACTACGCCTCTTGCTATGGTTTTGTTCTGCATGAAATATACAGGTTCCTTTATAAAACCAAAGGTCTTTAAAAGGTCATTCATCGGACTCATAGGATAACCGAACATTGATGCAAAGAGAATTGCAACTGTTGCGGCTGTTATGATATTGGGCATATAGAAAATAACCTTGAAGAAGCCCTGACACTTCATAGGTTTTCTGTTATCGGTGAACCAGGCAGCAAGTAAAAGTGCCAGACCGATCTGGGGAAGGAAGTTTACAATCCAGATTCCAACAGTATTCTTAAGCGCTATCTGGAAACTGGGTGCATTTATTACCGCTATATAGTTTTTGAAAAGATCACCCGACAGGAAATGAGAAGTAGCGATTGAACTTCCCAGTCCTTTCATATCGGTAAATCCAATAATAATTGTAAATACCAGTGGATACAGTGTGAACAGCAGAAATGCCACAATAAAAGGTATGCTGAAAAAATATCCATACTTGGCATATGAAACCATTTTTTGTTTTTTCATGTGCGCGCCCCCGTATAAAAAAGGAAACCTGATGCAAACATGCATCCATGTCGCATCAGATTTCCGATTGTCATGACTTGGTTACATCGAGATATTCGATATTGTCATTATTCTACAATAACGTCAAGGTTGTCTGCTACGTTTGACTTGAAGCCTGCGATAGCATCCTCTCTTGTCTTCTCACCAGAAGTGTATGCACGAACTGCATCTCTCCAGTACTGGTTGATTGTCTCATCGTACTGAGTAAGGTTCTTACCATTTGCATAAGCGTTAGCAGGAACGAATGCATCGAACATATTCTGTCCACCAAGGAACTCGAGCTCGCCATTTGACTTAGACATTACAGTACCAGAAGCAACTGAATCCTTTGTGCCGCCCTCTCCATTGAGAGTTCCGTTTGCCCACTTGTACTGAAGTCCATCCTCTGAACAATCAAGTGTGATCCACTCGATAAGCTTTCCAACAGCTTCCTTCTTCTCTGAGTTTGCGTTTGCAAGTACCCATGTACCACCCCAGAAGAATCCGATAGGAGGCTCACATACTGCCCAATCACCATATGTACCCTCGCCAACTGCTTCTCCGCCGCAGTTAGGAGCAAGTGTGTAGTTGATAAGCCATGCAGGTCCGAAGAAACCGAAGATAGGCTTCTCGCCTTCGCCCTTCATGTCAGCGAACCAAGCATCCTGCCAGTCCTGAGTATCATTGTGGTAACCGTTAACCTTAAGCTCGTTTGAAAGGTCGATGAATGCCTCTCTCTTAGGATCGATTGTAAGCTTTCCGTCTACAATCCAACCCTGATCAGAGCTGTTCTCAACTGCGTGCCAGATATCTCCATCACCAGAAACAATTCCGTAGCCCTTAGCCTTAAGCTGCTCAGCTGCTGCGAAGAATGCATCCCATGAACCTGAGCCACCGCCGATGATCTTGCTGATCTCTGCGGGATCGTCTGTTCCGAATGTATCCTTAGCGAGTGAACGACGGTAGATGAATGCTCCACCTGTTGCCTGGTATCCAAGACCAACAAGAGCGCCATCAGAAGGTCTTGTTCCGATATCTACTGTATACTGAGCGATATCAGCTGCCTTAACCTCAGCGTCAACGTCGATTCCAAGATCAGCATAAGGAGCTGCGAATGAAGATGCATCACCCTGTGTATACTTAAGAACGAAAGCTGACTCTGCACAGTACATATCAGGAGCGTCTGCGCCGCCGCCTGCAAGTGCTGCATCAAGTGCGGGCTGGTAAGCACCGTCTGTTGTTGCGATGATAGTAGGAACTACTTCGTAATCGAACTCAGGATGAGTTTCCTTATACTTCTCGATCATCTTAGGTACTTCGTCTGTGAATGTCCAAAGGTTAATAACCTTGTCACCAGATGCTGCCTCTGCTGCGGGTGCTTCCTCTGCTGCAGGTGCCTCTTCTGCTGCGGGTGCTTCCTCAGCTGCCTCAGCTGCAGGTGCCTCAGCTGCAGGTGCGGGTGCTGCTGCTTCAGCGCCACAACCAACAAGCATTGTTCCAACCATTGCTACGCAAAGGAGAACAGATACAATTTTCTTCTTCATTTGGTTTTTCCTCCCATAGATTATTTTCCCCCCAAGGGGTTTTGTTTTTAGGTGAGGTTATCATAACAATTTGTTCATAATTCATACACAAAATAATTGCTATATTACTTACTAATTATTGCTATTCTATCGATGACTTTTATCTGATTTCAAACGTTTTCGTAAGGAAAAATATACAATTTTGCACAACGAAATCGTTTATTAAGGCTATTACGTTACCCATTTTTTATTGAAAATATACAAAATTACCGCAATTTTCGAAAACCCTATTTTCATAAAACAGAATAATATGTATGCTAAAGTATACTTAAATTATGAACTAAAAATCGTGAGTCAACATGGTTGCTCATCAGAATTCTATTAAAATAAGGGGAATAAGTCGTGATTGAACAATTATCCGGCGTACATGAAGTCGTCAGCTTTATGGAACAGACGCATCTGCGGCTGTATGAAAATAATACTGCGGAAAACTTTCCGACACACTGGCATAAGCCAGTTGAGATAATTATGCCTACTGAAGGATGGTATGAGGCTACTATAGGAAATGACACGTTCAGAATACAGCCCTACGAAATCCTGTTTGTCTGTCCAAGCGTTCTGCACAGCATTGTTGCACCTGACAGAGGCACGAGAATCATCTTCCAGGTTGATATGTCTGTTGTAAGTGAAATATATGGACTCAACTCCATTATTTCATTACTTAACCCATATGCCGTGTTCACACCTGAGAACGCTCCTGCAATACATGATGAACTTGTAAAAATCATTCTGGAAATAGTCAAGGAATACAGACAGAGCAGTGATCTTAACAATAAGCCAGTGCATAATCCAAAGGAATCACTTACTGTCAGCGACAACAGCATGTGCGAGCTGGCAATCTATGCTCTTATGATAAGAATGATTACATTAATCAGCCGCCACAGGATTCAGGCCAATCAGATTGATTCGCACAATCTTGATAAACAGCAGGAGTACATCAGTAAGTTCATGTCAATCTGTGAATATATTGACTCCCATTTTTCTGAGGATCTGTCACTGGAAGCAATTGCGGCCATGAGCAATTTCAGCAAGTACCACTTTTCACGCCTGTTTAAGGACTTTACCAATATGTCCTTCTATAAATACGTGAACAGAAAACGCATTTCCTATGCTGAGCAGCTTCTCACAAACCCGAAGCTTTCAGCAACTGAGGTGGCGATCATGTCTGGATTCTCATCACAGTCAGCATTTATAAGAATGTTCAGGCAGTTTAACAACTGCACTCCTACTGAATTCAGGAAGATGCTTCAGCTTCATGAGTTCTGACAAATTCTTTTCCTGATGGCAGGGACAGGCTCTCTGCCGTCAGGGCAATGGCACCTCTTTTTAACTCACATATCTTCGAATATTTTTTCTCGGCAGACATCCCACCGTATTTTACATCTCCATATATCGGCATGCCGGCATTAGACAGCTGCACTCTTATCTGGTGATGTCGCCCTGTCTGCAGCTTTATTCTCAATCTGTAAAATCTGAATCCTGTTTCTGAATATACAGCATCAGCATTCTCACATGGGTCTGCCGTGAATTCAAGAACTGCCTTTTTTGCACCCTTCGTGCCCTCACTTACAACGCAAGAGGTATTGCTCTTCGTGTCCTTCAGAAGATAATCCGTGAGTATCTGCCTTCCTTCAGGAATGACATCCTTTGAGCAGACTATAGCAGAATATATCTTACATGCAGTCTTCTCCCTGAAATATCCCGAGAGCTCAGCTGCAGCTTTTGGCGTCTTTGCAAAAGCGACCAGTCCTGCAACGGGCTGGTCAAGTCTGTGAACTACGGCAAGATACGGCTCCCGTCCGGCATTCCCAGGCTTCTTTGCTAGATAGCTCTTCAAGAGACTTTCGAGGTCCTTTTCTGCTAACTTTCTGGTCTGAACAGCCACTCCTGCCGGCTTATCTGCCACAATTATCTCATTATCTTCGTAAACAATGCGAAGTTCCATATCTCTCCCGATGTAAATTAAACCTTGAATCTATAACCAACGCCCCAGATAGTCTCTATATACTGTGGGTTTGAAGTATCATACTCAATCTTCTCTCTGATTTTTTTGATATGGACTGTTACAGTTGCGATATCACCAATCGATTCCATATCCCAGATATTTCTGAAGAGTTCATCCTTTGAAAAAACACGGTTTGGATTTGAAGCAAGGAAAGTAAGCAGGTCAAACTCCTTTGTCGTAAGCTGCTTCTCCTCGTTATTGAGGAATACCCTTCTTGCGGTCTTGTCAATCTTAAGTCCACGTATTTCTATAATATCATTCTGTGGCTGTGCCGCTGTCACGAGTCTTTCGTATCTGGTAAGATGCGCCTTCACCCTGGCCACCAGCTCATTTGGCGAAAAGGGCTTTGTCATATAGTCATCAGCGCCAAGTCCAAGCCCACGAATCTTGTCAATGTCATCCTTCTTTGCAGATACCATCAGTATTGGTGTATTCTTGACCTCGCGAATTTTTTTGCATATTGAAAATCCGTCAAGTCCTGGTAACATCAGGTCGAGAATATACAAATCAAAATCCTCGCCCATTGCTCTTTCAAGGCCCTTGTCTCCCTCGCTCTCTGTCACGACGTCATATCCACTCATCTCAAGATAATCCTTCTCGAGGTCTGCAATTGCAACTTCATCTTCAATAATCAGTATTCTGCTCATTTCTGTTCCTCATACTTTCTCAATTCAATGTGCATTGTTGTTCCTTCTCCCACTGTGCTTGTCGCCCAGATTCGTCCTCCATGGTCTTCAACAATTTTCTTTACAATGGACAGACCTATTCCGCTTCCACCAGTTGTGGAAGAGCGCGATGCGTCCGACCTGAAGAATCTGTCAAAAATCTGTGGCAGCTCCTTTGCCTGTATTCCCTGTCCATTGTCCGATATCTCAATCAGCACAAATGTCTCTGCATCACGGAGGTTTATCCTTATTCGACCCTGTGCCTTATCGCTGTATTTTATCGAGTTACCGACAATATTGTTGATTACCTTGCGCAGCTGCTCGGAGTCTGCAATTATCTGCGTTCCCTCAGGCACATCGTTCCTGTATGTCAGACTGAAATTCCTGCTCTCAAGCTCTGCTCCAAGGTCATCCGTACAGTCCTGAAAATACTCTCCAATATCGATTTTGGCAAAATTGTATGGAATGCGGCTCTGATCAATGTGGGTGTAATACGTCAACTCATTAAGAAGCTTATCAAGCTCCCCTGCCTTGTTGTAGATTGTCCGCAGATATTTCTCCTGCTTCTCCGGAGTCACTGCTACTCCATCAAGAAGTCCCTCGGCATATCCCTTGATAGTGGTAATCGGCGTCTTCAGGTCATGGGTGATATTACTTATCAGCTGCCTGTTGAGTTCCTCATTCTCAATCTTGCCCTCTGCAGATTCCTTAAGCCTGCGTCTCATATCCTCAAAGTCCATACAGAGCTCATCCAGCTCATCATCATGTCCTGCTGGTTCGATGGTAAAGTCCAGATCACCCTCGGCAATTCTCTTCGTCGCCTCCGACAGAACCTTAAGGGGCGACATGATATCACTGTACACTCTCGAATAGAGCAGTATTCCAAGCATTATCAGGATAAAAATTACACAGACCAGCATTCTCAGTGCTGTAATCTGAACCGATGGTACGAAATCACTGCCGTACTGGTTACGCATCTTTGATATTGCAAAATGGGACATTCCCACGCCCACCATCGCAATTATTACATTTGCAATGATTGTTCCGAGAACAAAGGTGACAATCATTCTCTTCTTCAGTTTTGAATTCGGCTTATCGCAGTCGCAATTTCCGTCTTTTTTAAACATTTTCATAAGAGATAGTATACGACAGTTGTTAGCAGTAAAGGTTAAACTTTTTATAAACAATAATTAAAATGAAATTAAGCGAAGAACTTATCATTTCCAGCAATCAGCTCGTATATCCTTGCTGTGAGTGTCACCGGGTCATCTGTTCCCCTGCAGAAAATATTTTTTTCTGCATCATACGTGAATTCCAGCTGTGTAGCGCATACCTTTTCATACTCACCTCTGAGCTCATCTGTCCACAGATTAAAGGCATCATATATTCTCCCGAGTTCAAAGGCAGGTGAGTTATACCCATACGCAAAGAGATTGTATTTTACATCGAGCTTTGACTTCACTCTTGTACCGTCAAGCTTCCTGTCAGCATCAGCAAGCTTCTCGATATATGGAACTGACGATGTGTAGGAAAGATATTTCCGAAACTGCGACGAGCCAAGGAACCCTATTTCCTTATAGTTTTCCTTAAGGATTACAAATCCATAGGCACTGAAAGAATTGTAGCCCTCCTCCTTATATGCCATCGATGGCCTTCCAATCTTTTCCTGAACATCAGATTTGAGGTCCCTGTATATTCTTCCAAAATAACTGATCAGGCCGTTCTGGTCATTTGCCGTGAAATGTCCGACCCTGCCATCAGCCCTAACCTTCATATTCTGAGGAAGGCGGGCAATGAATCGCTCGAGCCTCTCCTCAATGTCCTTATCTTCACGGTAATTATTTATCATTGCGCCCGCTGCCGCAAACCAGAGCTGATGGTTGAAGGTCACATCAATTCCAAGAACTTCATTTTTTGTATTGCGGCGAAACCACAGGCCTAATCTTTCATTAAATGGCACAACGTTGAACAGGAGTGATGCTCTCGCGTAGTACTTGTCATCTCCTGTAACCCTTGCAGCATAAATCAATCCTTCAATAATCCATGCAGGCCCAATCACTCCATTCACCTCATCAGGACCTGATGTATCACGGCATTTATAAACTCCGAGACCATTGTGATACGGCGAATCCATAATTGCGTCAGCCAGCGTCACAACAATATTTTTATACCTTTCTTCACCAGTGTGTCTGAAATACTCAGCAAATACCACACACCAGTGTGCCATATTTCTCACGTTTGTTTCGTTGTTGTAGTAGGGACCGTTATTTCCGGAGATGACGGCAGACGCACCAATATTTTCTATCTGCTGCGCCATATCGAGAGCAACTTTGTTAACTGTTTCATATAATTTCATATCAGACCTCATTTTCAATCTGCACATATTCTATAAAATAATTTAAACAGCGGCCCACGGATAATCCGTGAACCGCTTTCATTCTGAATAATTCAGTCCAGTACCTATTTCTTTTCTGTCACATTCTTAAGCGTATGCTTGAGAACGGTACTGCAGGCAAGGTCACCAAGTACGTTTACACAGGTTGCGCCCATATCAGCAAGTGTATTTACGCTGATGTAAACACCAAGAATTGTGTTAAGTGGAAGTCCTGCGATAGGTGCAAGTGCTGCAAATGCTGCAATGGCACCACCGGGAACACCAGGTGTACCGATACTGAGAAGTACGTTACATGCAAGGATTGTAACCATTGTACCTGTTGTGAGCGGTACGCCACATGCAGATGCAAAGAATGTAATCATAAAACTCATAACGATGGAAACAGCGTCCATGTTGATTGTTGCACCAAGAGGAAGTGTAAGGGATGTAATCTCCTCAGGAATCTCAAGGTTTTCTGTTGCACACTTCATACTGATGGGAAGTGTAGCCGATGATGAGCATGTTCCGAAAGCATTGAGCGCTGCAGGTGCAACACCCTTGAAGAACTTAATGGGGCTATACTTACCGGCAATCTTAACCATTCCACCATAAATGAGAATTGCATAGAGAGCATAGGTAATATACAGGGCAATCATAACCTGTGCAAGCTGAATCATTGTCTCGGTTCCGTTCATATGCATAACGGTTGCAATACAGCAGAGGACACCAACGGGTGTGAAAAGCATTACCTTGCTTACAACAAGAATCGAAATCTCATTAACTGAGTTGCATAAGTCAATGAAGGGCTTTGCCTTATCCTTAAGGCTTAAGCATGCAAGACCAATGATTACTGCAAATGCAAGTACCTGAAGCATATTTCCGTTTGTGAAGCTCGCAAAAGGATTTGAAGGAATGATGCTTGTTACTGTATCAAGAAGACCACTGAAGGTTGCTGCCTCTACTTCTGTGTCTGTTGCAACGATTGTTGCATTCTCACCAAGATGAAGAATCTTGGGTAAGATAAGACCAAGTCCAGATGCGAATGCGGTTGTGCCTACATACCAAAGAATTGCATGAAGACCAATCTTTCCTGTCTTTGCAATGTTTCCAATTCCTACGATTCCAAGCACGAGGCTGCAGAATACGAGAGGATAAATCATCATCTTCAGTGCTGCCATATAGATGGTGGCAACAATACTAAGAGGTGTGTTTAACCAGTCAGGCATGATAATGCCGATGATAACTCCCAGCACCAGACAGATGGCAATCCATAATGTCACGTTGTACTTTTTCATTTTAATATCCTTTCTCCCATTTGTTCATTTTATACATTACAACTGCTTAATTATAAATGAAACAGCCTGAAATGTCATTTCTTTTTAATATCGGGACAATCTGCATCCGTTTTAATGTCGCACCGGTCAGCAAGAGCCGGAAAACCAGATCTGTATTCCCGAACCCTATCTGTTTCTATTTCCGCCTTAAGAATCCCTGGTCTGTCATCGAGTTCTTTAACGATTGTCCCATCCGGTGACACAATCATACTATGCCCGGCATGCCGCACTCCGCAAAGCTCCCCTGCACAGTTGCAGGAAATAAGATAACTCTGGTTCTCAAGTGCCCTGACCTGATTAAAGAGTCTCCAATGTTCAAGTCTTGCCTCGGGCCAGTCGGATACTACAAGAAGTATTTCTGTTCCCGCATCAGTCATTGCCCTGAACTGCTCTGGGAAACGCAGGTCATAGCATGTCGCAAGACCGACACAGCCAAAATCTGTCTTTGCTGTAGCAATGCCGCTGCCAGCTTCAAGGAGCTTCGTCTCCTTAGATTCATATCCGAATAGATGCAGCTTATCGTAGGTCTGCAGCAAGGATCCATCTCTTCCAAACAGCATGGAGGTATTGTAATATTTCCCTTCCCTGCAGGTTATCATGCTGCCACCAAGAATATAGGAATTCAGCTTACGGGCTGCCTCAGATATCATTCTGGCAGTCTCACCGCTGTAATCCTCAGCGGAAGAGTAATACGCTTCGTAGTCAAAGAATCCACAGGGCCACAACTCGGGAAGCAGGATAATGTCAGCATCTCCCTCTGACATTTCTGAGAGAATTCTGTTCACCCGTTCTCTTCTTTTTTCGATTGTCTCACCGTCACTTACATCAAGCTGAATGGAACAGACACGTACAGTACTCAATATTTTCCCTCACTATTTTTTCTGACCATATACTTCGTTGTATAGATGGAAGCCGCCATCTACAATGACCTCATCCATATTGTCCGCTGTAACGGCAACTGGTTCAAGCAGGATGGCCGGAACCGTCTTCAGTCCATTATCCATCTCGGTCTCAGCTTCAACGTTCCCGGTTTTTATGAGCTCAATGGTTCTGTTTGCCGCTTCCCTTGCCAGTGTCTCAACAGATTTATACACTGTCATGCTCTGCCAGCCGTTGACTATTCTCTGACAGGCAGCGAGGTCCGCATCCTGTCCGACCATAATAACAGAATCTGTCATTCCGCGTTCCGAAAGCGCCTTATATACCATCGTTGCAATATCATCATTTCCACACATGATGGCATCGTATTTTATCCTGTCATTCAGGATACCATCCATAATCTCGTAGGCATGCTCCGCCTCCCAGTTCGGACAGTAATCTGTATATACAATTGCAAGACCTGTGTCATCTATTACAGAATGAAAGCCTTCCTGCACCTCTGATACATTGTTATCCTGCTCAGATCCGTTAATGCTAATTATTCTTCCGTTTGGCTTTACATCCTTTACAATCTCCTGTGCCATCAGCTGGCCAACCTTTCGGTTATCAAAGGTTACCAGAAGGTCTATATCTGCATCGAGAACCATTCGGTCATAGGAGACAACATATATTCCGGCATCTTTTGCCTTGGCAATCACATCTGTAAGTGTTGAGCAGTCAACAGCGACAATAACAATCGCATCCATTTCCTTCTCAATGAAGTATTCTATCTGTGCAATCTGCTCTTTGACATCACCATCGGCGACCTGTACCAGAACTTCTGCTCCCTGCTCCTTGGCTGTTGATACAAAGACATCCCTGTCTCTCTGCCATCTCTCGATTACGAAGGAGTCAAAACTCATACCAATTCTTATGGTGTCGTCATCCTGTGTCTCTTTCTGTCCAGTTTTCTCACCCGAAGCACAGCCGGAAAGCATTGAAACCGTCATTACAAAAACCAGCAATGTACATACGGCCTTCCATATTTTTCTTTTCATCATGCTTTCCTCTCTCTGTATTCTCCAGGTGTCATTCCCTCATATTTTTTAAACGAACGACTAAAATAATTTGGATCAGAGTATCCTACGCTCACACAGATTTCCTTAACTGACTGTTCTGTAGTCTCAAGAAGACGCTTTGCATGCTCCATTCTCGTTCCCGTGAGATATTCGATGAAGTTTCTTCCTGTCTTCTCCTTGAACAGCTTACTGAAGTAATAGGGGCTGATATACACCATCTCCGAGATATCATTCAGGGTGATATTCTCCATGTAGTGCTGCTCGATATAGAGCCTTGCCTGCTCCATACTCGATACGGAGGCCTCTTCCTTCTCCTCGATATTTTTCATCATGGATTCAGATAGCTTACTCAGGAACCAGGATTTTAATTCATCCATTGAATTCATTCCATTGAGCGTCTCCAGGTATCCATGTCGATCCATGAAATGGTAGGTGCGGCCTCCCGTGTGGAACATCAGGTAGTCCACCCGAAGTACAAGTTCAAGGGCCTTCAGTTTCACATCGCTGAAATCGTCTGAATGATAATATTCCATCCAACCAAAGAATCCTTCGGCATATTTAAGGGCAAGCTCTGCATCTCCAGCCTCTGCAGCATCATATATTGCATACTCTTCATCCTGTGGATAGCCTTCCTCCCAGTGTTTTCCAATGGGGAGGTCCGAGAAGTGTGCGACGCTTCCGCTCTTCTCACCAATTGCCGCAACTGCCTGAGTATATGAATCTGCCAACTGGCATATGGGCATTATGCTTCCAATTCCAATTTCAATGCTAATTCCGAGTATTTTCTCAAGCCGCTCCTGCAGCTCGGATACTCTGTTAATTATCTGAAGTCTTGCAGCATATTCATCCTGTGGCTCATTGACAAGAACGGCTGTCAGCTCACGCTTTCCCATCTGCTGGCTCACGCAGTCCCTGAACAGCTCCTTATACAGTGCCTTGATTTTTCCGGAATACCCGACTAACTCCACACTACTGTCAGGATTATCATCTATGTTGTAGTCCGCAACAATAAAATATCCATGCGTCTTCTCAACGCCAAGAAGCCTCATATAATTCGAGGTGACTGACATCCAGTCCTGATGAAGAAGAATGGAATAGATAAATCCTGCTTCAAGCATCGGAATGGCAGCATCAAGACGTTCCCTAAGCATGAGATCCTCTCGCCTTTGAGACTTTTCCTTGTCTATCTCCGCCATCAGTGACCTGATTTCCGTCACAAGCTGCTGCCTATTGATGGGCTTGGTCAGATATCCGCTGACGCCTATACTAAGCGCCTTCTGCACATATTCGAAATTGTCATAGGCTGTGAGCATCAGAAACTTTCCACTGGAGTGGTCCTTCCTGATTTCCTTGATGGCATCAAGTCCGTTTATTCCCGGCATCTGGATATCCATGAGTATTATCTCAGGCCTAAAGGTCTCAAACACCTCAATGGCAATTCTTCCCGACGCAGCCGTCTCTATGCTAATTTCATCCCCAAATTCTTTCTGAAGTATAATCCTGAGTCCATTCAGCTCAAGACCTTCATCATCAACAACTAGTATTCTGTACATTATATTTTTTCCCCAAAAGCTACCGGAATCAGGATTCTGATTTCTGTACCTGTTCCATCCGGCATAGTACCTATCTCAATAACATCGTCCCTATCATAGAACAGCCTGAGCCTGCTGATAACGTTTGCCATACCGATTCCATGCATCTTATCCTTTGATGTATGGAGTGACCTGTCCTTGTTCTCAAGCAGTTCCATAGCCTTGTCCTGCGGGAATCCATCTCCATTGTCAGCAACAGTGACAACAACTACATCACCGGCGTCTTCAACAGATATCACCAGCCTCTTTTCCCTATCCTCAAGAACTCTGAGTCCATGGTCAATGGCATTCTCCACAATGGGCTGAAGAATCATACCCGGAAGCCTTGCCTCAGGAAGCTTTTCTGGCATATCTTTTTCAAAGTGAATATCCCCAGCAAATCTGGTGTTCATGATAAAAATATAGTTTTCAACCTGAAGAAGCTCTTCTTCAAGAGACACATCGTTTCCTGCCCTGTGAAGGTTATACCTGAAATAATCTGCCACATGCTCAAGGAAGATACTTGTCTGCTCCGCATCCTCAATCATCGCAAGCTGAGATCCAGCATTCAGCGTGTTGTAGAGGAAATGTGGATTAATCTGCGCCTGAAGTGCACCAAGCTGCGAATCCTTGAGAAATGTCTCAAGCTGAAGCTGCTCCTGCTTAAGGCGGTTCTCCTCTCGCAGCTGCTCCTGCTGAAGACGGATGTGTTCATTCAGCCGGACCACCATCTTGTTAAAGGCAGACGTAACCTGCCCCACCTCATCCTGGGATTTGACTTCAAGGGGCGGCATGTCCATCTTTCCATGTCCGACTTCCCTTGCTCTCTCCGCAAGACTTGAAAGTGGGCCGATGAATTTACCTGTCATGTAGATGATAACAAGGATTTCCATAAGAGATGCAAACATAAGCAGAACCATATTCAGCATCTGCGTGTATTTTTGAACCTCTGACAGCATCTCATACTTGCTTGTATTCTCTGTAAAGGTCTCATTGTTCAGTGTGTATATGTTTGTTTCCAGATATCCATATACAGTTTTTGCACGTTCATAGCTTGATGAATACTGCTCAATATCTGTACCTCTGTGTCCAGAAACCGCCTCCTCGGCCAGTGCCAGATATGTCTCCGCAAGATTCCTGATATTTTTTTCCACAAGCTTTGTCCTATTGTAGGAAGGCTCATTGTTAAGCTCAAAAATCTGGGACTCAAGTGCATTTCTGTTTGAGTAGTATCCCTTGAGGGAATCATACTCACCATTAAGATATGCATAGAGATCCTCCTGCATGCTCCGGAGCGTATTCTGAAGCATAGTAATCTGAATGTTACTCTCGTATGCCTGGTCCATGCTCGAAATCATCTTCCCAATCTGACTGTAGATATAGAAATTTAGGCCGAAAACCAGAACAATCATCGCAACAAATGAAATTACCAGCTTCACCTGGAGAGACATGTTTTTCATCAGTCATCCACCTCCAGATACTTCTGCTTATACTCAGTCACATTGTCAGACTTTATGAGCATCATCTCAAGCGGCATATAATCATTAGTTCTGCCCGCTTCCTTAAGCTCAACCATCTCTGACACACAAATCCGTCCAAGCTCATAGGGGTCAACTGCCACTGTACAGTACAGGGTTCCCTTCTGAATGTAATCCAGTATGTCCTCGCTGATATAGCTTCCAATGACATTTACTTTACCAACCTTGTTCCTGTCTACAAGCACCTGACATGTACTTGTTGTGAAAAGATAATCAGTGCAGATTATTACATCCGGTGCATCATCCCTTGATATGAGCAGCTGTATGTCACGCTTGATATTGAAGACACTGCTCTGGTTTATGTGCTTTACCGAAATCTCCACATCGTCAGACAGTTCATTCCTGTTGAGGTACTCAATGATACTTGAGTAAATGAGGTCACCCGATTGTTCGCTGTCATCATCGTCATTCCTCGTGTTGGTCCTTAGAAGAACAACCTTACTGCAGCCCTTATTTTCATAAAGCTCGGCAACAAGCTTTCCGTAGGCAAGACCCTGCTCGTAGCTGTTAATTCCCACATATCCTGCTCTTCCCGACGCGGAATCATTTTCCATGATGGAGATGACAGGAATCTTGTATTTCTCAGTTGCCGTCTTAATCCAGTCGTTGACGGTCTGTGTTCCATCAGGCACCACAAAAATACCATCCACCTTCGAGCAGATGGCCATCTTCAGGCGGTCAAGAAGGTTGTATTCCTCTGCAAGCTCAACACCTGTAAGTTCTATGACAATATCTTCCTCCACAGCCTCTTTCTTTGCACCTTCATACACCATGTCCCAGTACGGATTCTCAAGCTTACCAACAACCAGGGAAAAATGATATCTGTAATCAGGCTCACTTTCTGACGATGTCAGGGAACGCTGTGCAATAGCCGCATTCGCCCAGATGATGACACCCAATAAGACGCAGAGTGTCACAACAATCATCGTTATTAAAATTATGCTTTTTTTGCTTCTCTGCATATTTTAGAATTCCAATCAGATTAATAAAAAACCACTTTTCATTATATCTTTTGAAAAGTGGCTTTGTAAACTAAATATATGATTATGGAAGTATCGTTTCTAGTCTGTCATTTTAGTACTCAGGTCAATTTTCTCAAGATTGTATTCATCTCCAAACCAGCCCTGAAGACTGTTCTTAATATTTTTATCCAGATATGAAGCGGAGAAAAGCTGCGCACTTTCCTCATTCAAATTGACATTTCCATTCTTGTCCACAGTCATGGACTCAAGAGCGACAACCGCCTCAGCATCGCATCCCGTGCCATTTGCCTGCTGGATATGCACCTCGTAGACGAGCTCGAGGTAATTGTAAGGCTTAGAGTTGTGGCCCGCGTACTCATCCTTGACAACCTCAACGTAGGACGACAGGATTCTGGGGTTAGACCACTCAAATGTATAATCCTGGGTTCCCACCCATGTATATGTAAGGCCAGCCTCAGTGAATATTCTGAGTCCGTACTCATTTGCCCTTACAAAACAGGTCTTTCCAAGCTCAACTGCTTTCTGGAACACCTCTGGTGACAGCTGGTCTGACGAAGTCAGATACTCATCATACCCATCAATCTCCACTGTCTTCTCCAAGCTTCCAGCCTGTATGTCCAGATGCGCCGCAACTGCCCTGTCACCGTCATAGGAAGCCCTGACTGTCAGCTTATCCCCATTCTTGTAGTATTCCTGCTCAGGAGTTATCGCATAGGACACAGAAGCAAAGAAATCCCCAAGAGGAGCAGTATTATCCACCGTCACGGTAAGCAGAGGTGAAACACCCTCGACATTAATCTCCATATACTTAAACAGATCATCCGCTGTCACAACAGTCGCATCCGCAAGCCCCTCAACAGTAAAGGGAATCTCCTCGTACTTCATTCTGATTCCAAGCTTCTCTGCGAGTTCCTTGTCATACTGAATAGTGATGTTGACCTTATCACTATTCTTAAGGTTCTCTGACTTATCGAGAACACCACTAAAAGAAGCGGCAAAATCATAGAAATCATCTGACTTATACTTCTTTATGATTGGCCAGAGTGAACTGTCATACTCCGTAAATGCTGTGTCCATTTCAGACCTGAGCTTTGCACTGTCAACTGAAATCTGTGCGCTTGCCACACCCTGATATCCACTGTAATGAACAGTGATAACATTTGTCGGGTCAAAAATATATCCGCCACTGAGTGCGCTGATTAGGAGAAATACAAGGAACACAACCAAAACCAGACTGGCCACAAGACCAGTCTTCATGGCAAACACCTTCTGTCTGCGCTTCTTATATTCTTTTTGCCTGGTTGCCCAATCCTTCATTCTACTCTTCTGCTTCTTCAGACTCCTCTGATTCCTCAGATTCCCCGTCTGTTTCTCCCATAGAAAGCTTTGCCCTTACTATTCTGACCACCGACTCATTTATCCTCTCTTCGGATAATGTACCATCGGAGACTGCCGTAAGCACACCGTCATATGCCTCGTGAAAATCCTTAGGCATCATTATTATATCCACGCCAGCCTTTAATGCCTCAACGGCTGCCGTCTTAGAGTCATAACTGTCACTAATTGCGCCCATGCCCATGGCATCAGTCACAACAATTCCGGAATAACCAAGGTCGCCCCTCAGCTTCTCAGTAATGAGAATCCCCGACATAGATGCAGGAATTTCATCTCCTGTCACTTCAGGAGCACTGATATGGGAAACCATGATGAACGAAACTCCCTTATCTACCAGAGCCTTGAAAGGAACAATCTCCGCTTCTTCCATGTCACTCCAGCTTCTCTCCGATACAGCCTTTCCATCATGTGAATCTTCCTTTGTTCCACCATGACCTGGATAATGCTTCGGACAGCCGAATATTCCAGCCTCGTGAAGACCGTCGAGATACTCACAGCTCATTTCAGCAACCACTTCTGGATCAGTTCCAAAAGACCTGTCGCCTATCACCTTATTCTCTTCCTCCGTGATTACGTCCGCATCAGGAGCAAAATCAATATTAAAGCCATATTCCTTGAGATACGAACCGATTGTCAGGCCTGCTGAGTATGCCTTGCGCGAATCTGCAGTCTCTCCAATCGACTGCATGGTTCCAACCTTGTCCACATCAAAACCATCCGTATCCGCAATCCGCGTTACACGACCGCCCTCTTCATCAATTCCAAGGAACAGCGGCAAAGAAACTGCCTCTTCACTATATTTCTGGAGATTGGCTGTCATTTCCTTAAGCTGATCAGGATTCTCAATATTTTTCTTGAAAAAAATAATTCCACCAACTGGATACTCATTAAAGCAGCTCTTCGTCTTCTCGCCTGCTGCAGTTGTCGGATCAACTCCAGTTAAAGCCTCAGGTGCCACAAAAAACAACTGCGCAACCTTCTGTTCCAGGCTCATTCCCTCAACAGCACTCTTTGCCTTTTCAAGAAGTTCATCTACCTGTGGCTCCTCTTCAACAGCCTCCTCAGGCTCCTCGAGTATAGTCTCATCAACATCCTCAAATATTGTATCAAGATCCTCTTCAGAAATCGCCTTCTCTTCAGGTTCTTCCGGCGCAGGTTCTTCCTCTACCGGCGCCTCTTCAGCGACCTGCTTCTTTGGCATCAGCTCCTGAAGCTTGGCAGTCACAGGTCCCTTTAATGCAAGCACGGCAAAGACAATACCAGTTGCAAGCACTAAAGTCACAAGCAGAAATATAACCCAGGCAATAAGGCGTTCCTTTTTTCTGTTTCGCTTTGCCATAATAAAAAAATAAGCCTCCCTCTGAGACCGAGTTTGCTAATAAAAAACGCGCGCCTTGCGTCGAACACATCCCCACACACGTTACCCCAGCAGCCAGCTCAGCCCAGGCACCCTCACGGCACCCAAATGGTCCCGCTTAGTGCTGCTTCGTTCCCGACCTGACACGGTTCACGGGTATCTGTCGCGTGAGACCCAGACGTCTCCACCACTTACTGGGGGCGGCTATGTAAGTAAGAGCCCTCGGCAAGGCATCACCCCAACTATAGCGGATTGAAGGTTCAGGGAGCCGCTACTTCCCCGGCTGCGCACTAAATAGTATATCCAAGACACTCTTCAATGTCAATCTGACAACGTTTTGTTTTCAGTATTTTCACACATTGCCTTCTCTTCCTTTTCTGCCTTATTTCGGACGCGCAGTTCCTTGAAAAAAGTTGTCAGGACCTCACTGCACTCCTCTTCAAGAACACCCTCTGTAATCTCAACCTGATGATTAAACTGCTTCATCTGAAGTACATTCAGAACAGAGCCGGCACAGCCGGCCTTAGGATTCATGGCACCAATCACGACCCTGTCGATTCTTGCCTGCACACTGGCACCTGCACACATCTGACAGGGTTCAAGGGTCACATACATGGTGCACCCCTCCAGACGCCAGTCGCCAATGTACCTGCTCGCCTTTTTTATTGCCGTAATCTCCGCATGGTTAAGCGTGCATTTGTCCGTATTTCTCCTGTTGTAGCCCCTTCCGATTATCTTACCCTCATACACAATCACGCATCCGATGGGGACCTCGCCAAGCTTATACGCCTTTTTCGCCTGACGGAGTGCTTCTCTCATATATTTGATATCTTCTTTGCTATCCATTGTCTTTTATCCTCTGCCTATTTTGAGTATCTGTGATAAAATAAAACCATGAACATACATGGACTGAATAAAACTACATTACTTGATTATCCTGGTCGGGTTGCCTGCACCGTCTTTCTTGGCGGATGCAACATGCGATGCCTATACTGCCAGAACTCGCCTTTAATTCTATCACCCGAAGGAGAGCCTGTCATTCCAGAAGATGAATTCTTCTCATTCCTAAAAAAGCGCAGGAATATCCTTAAGGGAGTCTGTATCTCGGGCGGCGAACCTACAGTCAATGCAGGACTTGAAGATTTCATAAGGGCAATAAAGAGAGAAGGATACCCTGTCAAGCTTGACACAAACGGTACAAATCCTGCCATCCTAGAGAGACTTCTTATGGCAGATTCCCTGGACATGATTGCCATGGATATCAAAGGAGCCCCAAAGGACTATCCCTTCATTACAGGCATTCCTGATATCTGTGTTGAAAAAATAATGGATTCCGCTTCTCTGATTATGGGAAGCAAAATAGAATACGAATTTCGCACAACAGTCGCCGATGGCCTTCTTAATGAGGACTCTTTCCATCAGATTGGTTCCTGGTTAAGCGGAGCCAAGACCTATTTCCTGCAGTCATACTCAGACTCTGATATGGTCCTTACGAAAGGACTTAAGGCACCCTCCCAGGAATCCATGATTTCCTATCAGTCCATTCTCTCGCAGTACATTCCCAATACAAAAATAAGGGGCATCAACTGATGCTGATGCCCCCTGACTGTTACTGCTGCTTTTTCTCCAGATATTTCATATAGCTGACTACCATGAGCGCTATCTTTAATGTGAGCGCATCATCAAATACTCTTATATCAAGTCCAGTGCTCTTCTGCAGCTTCTCAATCCTGTACACAAGAGTGTTTCTATGAACGTAAAGCTGTCGCGATGTCTCAGACACATTAAGGTTGTTCTCAAAGAACTTATTGATTGTCGTTAACGTCTCCTCATCAAGATCATCGGGGATATTTTCACCAAATATCTCCTTCATGAACAGCTGGCACAGAGGTATCGGAAGCTGATAAATCAGTCTACCTATTCCAAGAGTACTGTAAGGAACCACTGTCTTTTCGTTATAGAATATCTTGCCTACATCCATGGCCATAAGAGCCTCCTTGTAGGACTTCGATACTTCCTTCAGATCTTCCACAACTGTTCCATATGTCACACGCACCTTGACCATCGCCTCGGCATTCATCATGTCGACAATCATCTTGGCAATCTCACCTGTCGCCTCAGCGTCGTCATCCTTTTCAAGGCTCTTTATCAGGATAATATTTTTCTCATCGACCGCAGTCACAAAATCGCCCTGCTGCTGGGAAAACAGACCACGGAGCGTCTCCATAACTGTAATGTCCTTCTGTCCGACAACTTCAATGAGGTATACTAAACGTCTCTCAGAAATGTTTACACGAAGCTTTTTTGCCCTGTTATATATATCCACAAGAAGCAGGTTATCAAGGATCAGATTCTGGAAAAAATTATTGAGGTCCAGTCTCTCCTTATGTGCTTCCATAATATTCATAATCTGGCTGACAGCTATTCTGCCTATCACAGAACTGTTCTCACCCGAGCCATTCACTATTACTACATACACTGTTCCTGACTCATCATCAACTTTAAAGAAATGTCTTCCAACGACAACCTGCGCATCTGCTGAGGAATCGATAAACGCCCTGATTTCCTGAAGCGAGACAGCATCATCTCCTATTGTGCTTACAATAACAGTACCCTCTGTATCGGTCACACAGATACCTGCCTTTGTTATAGTACTGAGCTCCAGTATGCTTTTATGTATGATCTGATTTGATGTCATATTAACCCCATATTACAGACAAAGGGGTACTCCTTTAATGGAATACCCCTCAAATTAATCCGACTAATTATTGACTAGTTAGTAATAACCTGCTCTGTCTCCTTATCGAATACATGAATCTTTGTAACATCGATAGCGAACTTGCAAGCATCACCAGGTCTTGCTGTTGTTCTAGGATCTACTCTTGCTGTCATAGGGAACTCCTCAAGATCGAAGTACAGATAAACCTCTGCACCGAGAAGCTCGTATACACGGATTGTAGAATCGAATGTAGCGTTCTCGTTAACTTCGCTAACCATCTGAGCATCATAAACATCCTCAGGACGGATACCAAATGTAACTGTCTTTCCGTTGTAACCACCCTCGATAAGCTTCTTAGCCTTATCTGCAGGAAGCTGGAACTTATGTCCAGAAGCATTGAGGACAACCTTCTCGCCCTCAACCTCAACTACAGCATCAAGGAAGTTCATCTGAGG
>DCHL01000159.1:0-541 GCA_002317595.1 Lachnospiraceae bacterium UBA1753
ACATGCATCTGAGCACATGCATCTGAGCACATGTATCTGAGCACTAGCACCGGAGCAGAGGCACCAGAGCAGAGGCACCAGAGCACATCAAGCTCGGACACAAAAAAATGCACATTCCTCTGTGGTATCGTATGCATGGACGCGGAAATGAGAAACTGAACTGACTGTGGGCAGCATCGAAGTCATCTGCAGAAGGAGGGTTTATGCACAAGGGACTATTTAATTTGACAGAATATGAAGACGGAGGCATTCGACTAAGCTATGAAGATTACCATGTCGGAGCTTTTGGTGGGGGCGGCTATGAAGCAATCTACACGATTGATGCAGAGAACCGCGATAAGCTGGAAGTTCTTCTGGAGAAGCCCTTTATCGATGGTCTTGAAGACCTCATTATTGCTGAGTTTGGAGAAAGTCTGGAGAAGAAGAGTTTCGCAAACTATCTTGATAAAAACGGCATAGAATACAGGCTGTTTACTTGGATTGATGATTGACGTAAGGGGAAGAGAGAAGAAAAGATAGATACATATTTGTACAGGGAGGC
>DCHL01000159.1:686-3539 GCA_002317595.1 Lachnospiraceae bacterium UBA1753
TGTATATGGGTACTGCAATATACGCTGCTATTGCAATCGGTATATTTGGAATATTTTTTATCTATTTAATTTATGTTGTTCTTTCTGTGGTTTTCAGCCTTGTGAAAAATATAGGAAAAGATAAGTTTATCTGGTATGGCCAGCCCTTAGATAGAAGCTACGCAAAGCTTGAGCCATACGATTCCTTCGCGGACATGCTCAAAGGTGGAATAGTAATGAGTTTACGTCTGGCAGGGATTGCCTTCGTGCTGATTCTAATTGTATGTATATGTATAGAAGTGAAAGGGTTCGCGGTGGTAAAATAAAACAGGCCCGTCATCCGGGACGGGCCTGCACAAAGGGGAGAGAGTTATAAAAAATCGAAGGTTTTTCGCTTTCGATGTACTCAATATACCCAAGAGTTGTGAATGAAGTGTGGCGGGAGAGTGAAAAAAGATTAAAATGATTCTTTAGAAAAAATAAATTATTCTATAGAAATAACAAAAAGAGGTGGACACAGATGAAAGTACTTATTTTGAACGGAAGTCCTAGGGCGAATGGCAATACCAGCATTGCGCTTCGCGAGATGGAGGCTATTTTTGAGGAGAGCGGTGTGGAGTACACCGAGGTTGCAATCGGAAACAAGGATATAAGAGGATGCATTGCGTGCGGGTCCTGTGCAAAGACTGGGAAGTGTGTATTTGATGATGTGGTGAATGAGATTGCTCCGATGTTTGAGGCGGCAGATGGTCTTGTACTTGCGAGTCCTGTGTATTTTGCTTCAGCCAATGCTACGTTGATTGCCTGCCTTGACAGGCTGTTCTACAGTACGAATTTCAGCAAGACCATGAAGGTCGGTGCAAGTGTGGTATGTGCAAGGCGCGGCGGATGTTCTGCTACCTTCGATGAACTGAATAAGTATTTTACAATCCGTGGAATGCCCGTGGCATCAAGCCAGTACTGGAATTCAATCTATGGCCGCCTGCCTGGCGAGGCTGAGATGGATGGTGAGGGCAGACAGACGATGAGGACACTGGCCCGAAATATGGTATTCCTGATGAAGAGTATCGAACTTGGCAAGAAGGAGTTTGGCCTGCCAGAGGTGGAGGAGCGGATTTCAACGCACTTTATCTGATATTTTTTCACGGTGCAAAATGACAAAATTCTATGGGGACCTATAATGGGCGAGATGATTGCGGTAATTGATACCGAGACTAATTTTTCCGACAAATTAATAAGCGTGGGGATGGTTGCTGCAGATGCGTCGACTTACATGGTCAAGGATGAGTACTACGGCGTATTTGACCCTGAGTACAAGTCCTATGCGATGTATTCGCACGTCATCAAGTATAGGGGCGTCAATATCGATAAGGTGGCTCCGGGCAATGAGATATTTGCTGATATGAAGGCCTTTCTGGAGAAAAATAATGTCAGCAGGATTTTTGCCTATAATGCAAAATTCGACCATAACCACCTCCGTGAGTTTCATCACTTTGAGTGGTTTGACATCATGCGACTGGCAGCCTACAGGCAGTTCAACGACAGGATTACAGATGACTTTGAGTGCTGCAAGACAGGAAGACTGAAGTGCCATTATGGGGTTGAGGATATTTACAGACTGCTGTCTGGTAATTACGGCTACCGCGAGGTGCACAATGCTCTGGCGGATGCGCGGGACGAGCTGCAGATTATGAAGATGCTGGGCCGGGATATCACAGAGTACGAGATCGCGAGATTAGCGTGAACAAACTGCGTGAACAAAATAGAACAAATGTTCGAAAAAACATTGAAGCGCAGCATTACTTGTGATAAAATTAATATAGGGATGTTGCTGCGGAGTGAATTCTTCGAAAAATATGGTAGGCGGACTTAACCCTCGAGCAGAGGGACTCGTGGCCCTCTGTATCAAAAGGAAATCCGGAAGGAAATCTGTATGAGAGGGGGGATGGCAATGATAGTGATTGAGATTATTGGTGCAATTGCATCTGCAATTACAATTTTTTCAGCTGGATTTGCAGTTGGAAGATACTTTTCCACAATCAAAAAGACCGCTAGTCCTAACACAACTCCGCGGTCTTAATGACTGATAATAATGGGTGAGTCACCTATTGGCAACATCCCTTTTCTCAATAATACCACTTTGAAAAACCATTTTCAACGACGTTTCTGAACAATTGTTATAGAGGTTCTAGATACTAATTGAAAAATACTAGAGAGAAAAACACATGGGATTAACAGAAGTTAGCAGATATCTGAGCCTCATACTGAGGCACAAGCCTGAGGTAATCGGAATAAGCCTCGATGAGCACGGCTGGGCAGATGTCGAGGATTTGATTGCGGGAATTGCAAGGGATAACGAATTCAATATGGAGATTCTTGAAGAGATTGTTGCTACTGATAATAAGCAGCGATACTCCTTCAATGAAGATAAGACTCTCATAAGGGCCAACCAGGGGCACTCTGTTCCAGTTGATGTTGGCCTTGAAGAGAAGGAACCACCTGAGCTTCTGTGGCATGGCACTGGTGAGAAGTTCGTTGCATCAATTGACGTTCAGGGGCTGATTCCAAAGAGCCGTCTCTATGTCCATCTCTCGGCGGATGAGGAGACAGCGGTGAAGGTTGGCAGGAGGCATGGGAATCCGATTCTATACCAGGTGAAGACTGGGCTCATGTATAGAGATGGATATAAATTTTATCAGTCTGTCAATGGCGTGTGGTTGACCAAGGACGTGCCGGCGGAGTATCTTGAACGCAGATAAGCAATCCCCCGCCTCTAAGGCGTAGAGCCGTAGGCGGGGGGAGGGGGATGCTTATGTCAGCGGGGGTTAAAGCCCCCGCTGACAAGCTGCGAAGCAGCCTGCGTTCATGAGCAAG
>DCHL01000163.1 GCA_002317595.1 Lachnospiraceae bacterium UBA1753
TGATATCAGCCTTCTTTGCAGCCTCAGCTGCTGTATAAACCTCAAATCCCTGCTTCTCAGCCTTAGCCCAGCTCTTAGAACCCTCGTAGAGACCGATGATAACATTACATCCAGACTCCTTAGCGTTGAGAGCGTGTGCATGACCCTGTGAGCCATATCCGATTACTGCAATAGTCTTGCCCTGAAGAAGATCAAGATTACAATCTTCCTGGTAGTAAATTTTTGCTGCCATTTCATTTCTCCTTAATATTGTTGATAAAAATTATAAAACATTTATATTATCCGAATTGTTTAATCAATCCAGATGACATCCTTAGAACCTCTGGTAAGACCTGCAATACCTGTTCTTGCAAGCTCCAGAATGCGGAATCCGTCGAGCAGTCTGATGAATGCATCAATCTTGCCCTGATTACCAGTAATCTCAATGATGAGCGAATCAGGTGCAACATCGACAACGTTGGCCCTGAAAATCTCTGCAAGGGATGTGACGCTCGGACGGTCTGCCGGAGCTACCTCAACCTTAATCATGCAAAGCTCTCTGTAGACCGACATCTCGGGCTTCAGTTCCTTGATATCACGAACATCGACAAGCTTTCTTACCTGCTTTTCAATCTGCTCAAGAATCTGATCATCACCAGATGCAACTATTGTAATTCTTGTAAATCTTGGGTCAGCTGTGGTTCCAGCTGTAATACTCTCGATATTGTATCCTCTTCTGGAAAACAGGCCTGAAATTCTTGAAAGAACACCGGCAGTGTTATCAACCAGAAGCTGGAATACTTTCTTCTGCTGTTCCATATTAATATCCCTCTTATATAGTACTAAAACCGTCCGAAAAAATATTGCTATTATCAGACGATAACTTCTAACATTCTACAAAACCCATAGGATTTTGTCAATAAAATCACTACTAATACTTTATGATAGTAGAATATTAAAGTGAATATGCGTCCTCATCTTTTGGTGGCTTGACATACACTATGCCGATAGTTCCAGCACCGCTGTTGCAGGATATGGCGGCTGATGAGATTTCATCCTCAAGAGTCTGTACGTCAGCATACTTATGAATGTATTTTCTCGCTGCATCCTTGACATCTTCATCACAGCCTGATGATACAAAATATACGGTCTTATTCAAGATGTCTGCTTTACCAAGAGTATAGCGGATATATTTTTCCCTAACCTTGTCAATTGAGCCGAACAGAATCCTTACCGGCTTTATCCGCTGGTCCTTCATGCAGAGAATTGGATGAACCTTAAATAATGTGCAGAGATTATATAATGTCCTGCCTACTCTTCCGTTGTTATACAGGTGAATTGACGAATCAACGAGGAAGCTTGTCTGAACTCTCGGACTCATATCCTCAATCATATCGAGAATTTCCTGTGAAGAGTAACCTTCCTGCGCCATTTTTGCTGCAGCAACGGCAATAACACCAAGACCGGAGGTGGCCTGACCGGAATCCACTACCTTTACATTTGAAAAGCTACGGGCTGCCTCAAAGGAACGGCTGTAGCCGTCTCCCATCTTGGAGCTGACTGCAATGTGGATGACCTCAACGGACTGTGACAAGAGACGTCCAAATACCTCTTCATACTCGCTTACGGAAGATGCCTCAGAAACAACCGTTTTAGAAAGGTCCGACATGTATGCGAGAAGGTCATCTGAATCAATCTCCAGACCATCCTGGAATCTGCCCTCGGGGGTAACAATATAATAGGGTATGACTTCTATTTCATACTTCTTGATAAGGTGCTCCGGTATATCTGCAACACTCTCCGTACAGATAATAAGAGGACGCTTATTAATTCCAGAAGAAACAATGCTTTCCTCTGAAATACTGTCATTGTTTTCGGCCTTATATGTTACTACTTCATCAGGCAGATACCTAAGGAGAGCCATCTCAAGGACCTGGCCGCTGACCGGTTTTGACAGGTATCCAGTGAAGCCGAGACCTACGAAGTATTTGTGCATTTCGCTTCCGGCATTTGCAGTAAGGGCAATGACCTTACTATCCTTACAGAGTCCATTATCCTGACTCCTGATTCTTCTGAAGCACTCAATACCATCCATCTCAGGCATCAGATGGTCCATAAGAATGACATGGTAATGTTTTTTCAACGTCATCTCAAGGGCTTCCTTGCCAGAAAGCGCCATATCAACATTGACTCTCGTACTTCTAAGGAGCTTTCCAATTACCACTCTGTTCATCTCGTTGTCATCGACAACGAGGATTCTTGCATCCGGCGCCTCAAATGACTGGTGATACTCTGCACGCTTAACATTTTTCCTGAGAGCATGTTCACTTCTGTCGATAGGACTTGCATCAAGGATGTTCTGTGGAATCCTGATTGTGAAGGTTGAACCCTTTGTATAAATACTGTCAACGGAAATACTTCCGTGCATGAGGTCAACAAGCTGATTGCAGATTGACAGACCGAGTCCCGTTCCCTCAATCATACGGTTATTCTGTTCATCAACACGCTTGAAGGTATCGAAAAGGTAGGGAATGTTCTCCTTCTTGATACCCATTCCAGTATCCTCAACTGCAAAGCACATCTCGCAGCAGTTCTCATCAATGGGCTTAGCGCTTATTGACAGTGTTACCTGTCCCTCGGCTGTATACTTAACAGCATTGTTCAGGATATTGATAAGCACCTGCTTAATTCTTATCTCATCACCAAACAGCATTGTGGGAACGTCATCTGCAATGTTAATGACAAAATCAAGCTTTTTAAGCTCAGCCTGACTCCAGATGATATTTACAATTTCTGAAAGCATAGATGAAGTCTCATACTGCACAGGAATGATATCCATCTTTCCTGATTCAATCTTGGACATATCGAGAATGTCATTGATGAGCGAGAGCAGCATTCGGCTGGCATTCTGGATGTTGGTCGAATTCTCAAGGATTTCATCGCTGATTCCATCCTCGCGCAGGTTCATCTCGTTAAGACCGATGATTGTGTTAATCGGCGTCCTGATTTCATGGCTCATTGACGAGAAAAAATTATTCTGGGCAAGATTAAGCCTTTCAATTTCCTTCCTCTGGGCTATGGCACGGGCATTCTCCGTCTCATACATTTTCATGTAAAGAATCAGTATAAGCGCAATGACTATACTTACAAGGACAACAGCAAAATACGTATCATAGTCATCACCTGTCGGCGTAGCGAAGGGTACAATCCATTCCGGCTTATATAATGCCACCAACGTACAGCAGGTGTAACTTATGAATGTCACTGCCCAAAGAAAAACTCGCATAAGGCCCCTGGTCTGAAGCGTAACAAAGATAACGCCAAGCAGGAACCATATAGGAGTACCTCCCTTTGAGCCATCATTTGTAATGTAGCTTGCAGGGAACAGCATGCCGATGACCATTATTACGGCAGGTGCAGTTCCTATTTTGATATCATTCAGTTTATATCCAAGCATAAGGCAGAACAGCATTACTGATCCTGCAAAAAAATACATTACATAGGACCAGACAGGCGCCTGCAGTGTAAGTCCAACCAAGGCTCCGATGAAGCAGGAGGAAGAACCACAGAACATGACTGAGAAATATGTCTTCTCCATAAGTGTCATGTCGTCAGAACGCATGAATTTGAATAAGCTGCCTATTGTGGCCTTTATTCTCTTAAGCATTATGCAATTCCTCCCTTCCTCATGTTTTCAAAGAGAACTTCGCAGTCAGATAAAAGCGCAGGATGCAGAAGCCTTATCCTTGATGTTATCTCATCCTTTGCATCGTCTGAGGCTTCAGCAAAGTCCTTACACAGCATCTCAAGCTCTCTTGAGCGCTCTCCAAGTTCAAGTGCACCGATATTATTGCTGTTGCTCTTGAGGGCATGGACATCGATGCGATACCCCGCCCAATCTTCGGCTGTAAAGAACTCTCTAAGTCTTGCAATCTTCTCTGCTGCAACATCAAGGTACATGCTGGCCATTTCCCTGAACATATCTTCATCGCCGTCAAAAAATCCAAGCGCCGTATCCATATCAATGCCTGGAATGGACAGCGAAGGCGTAGTTTCTGCCTCAGGCACAGTTTCAGAAGTTGTTTCTGTTTCGGTTTCTGTTTCGGTTTCTGTCTCCAACACTGACACACTGTTCTCGTTTTCATTCTGCGTGGCCTCATCAGGATCAATTCTCATACTTACAGGAATCATCCTAAGCAGCGCGTCCTCAAGACACAGGTTATCAATCGGTTTGGAAACGAAGTCGTTAAAGCCCTCCGACAGGAACATTTCACGTGCATTGTCGATAGCATTTGCAGTAAGCGCAACTATCGGAAGCCTTGAATAATATTCCTCAGGCCTTCTCCTAATGCGATGAACACACTCAACACCGTCCATCTCAGGCATCATGTGGTCCATGAACACAATGTCATAGGAGTTGGGAGTCAGTTTAGTCAGACACTCATCGCCAGACATAACAATGGTAGACTTAATCCTGTACTTTTTGAGAAGTCCCTGTGCAACCCTAAGGTTCATGATATTATCATCGACAATCATTGCACGAACTGTCGGCGCATAGAAAGATACCTTCTTTCTTCGAAGCTTGGTAAATTCCTGAGTATATGTTTTTGTGTTGAAAATATTGGCAACTGCCAGTGAATAAAAGGGCTTGTAAACTGGTATGAGCATACCAGTCTGTTCGATTTCTGTGTTCCTTGGAAGAATAACACAGACTACGATTTTCTGGGCTGTATCCTTAAAGAACTGTGTGTGCTCCTGATACTCTGGATATCCGATAAATACAGTGGTAACGGGACTTTTCTCAATCCTGAAACACAGTTCTTCGAAGCTCATGCAGTGAGAATAGCGTACTCCCAGGCCTCTTGCGAGATTCTCTGCTGTTTTGAGGAAATCATCCCTCACTTCAGCTGTTCTGTTACCTTCAAGATTCAGATAGCAGCAGGCATAGAGTTCCTTGGTATTTGCAACCGAAATGGCGGGTACACTTGAGTATACTCGCTGGGGAATTGTTATAGAGATTGTAGTTCCGCGTCCCTCTTCTGAATCTACCGAAAGAAAACCGCCCATGGCCTTAACAATGGCGTAGGAAACAGACAGTCCAAGGCCCATTCCGCCTGCACTTCTGCTGGTTCCACTGACAACCTGATAGAAGCCATTGAATATCTGTCCGATATCCTTCTTCTTCATTCCGATTCCAGTATCCTTAACTCTGATATTAAGGTTTCCACCGTAATCCTCGGGTCTGAAACCTACGGAAACTGTTGCACAGCCGACACTGGTGAACTTGAGCGCATTATCTATAATATTCTGCATAACGCGCCTGATTTTGGGCTCATCACCTATAAGTTCACTTGGAATATTGGGGTCACAGTCGACGATAAGCTCCAGTCCCTTATCATATGCTGTATCGGCAAACTGTGATATGACATCATTAATTGTTGATGAGATGTTGTAGGAATGCTCAGTTATCCTGATTTTTCCATCACGAATCTGCGTGTAATCAATAAGGTCATTAATCTTTTCAAGGAGGTCATGACCTGTTATCTGGATGGAGTTTACCTGGAACTCCATCTCGTCGTTTAAATCGTTCTGGAGAATGATCTCACTCATTCCTGTAATTGTATTAATCGGGGTTCGCAGTTCGTGGGAAATATTAGAAAGGAACTCCGTCTGAACGTTCTCAAACTTATCCCTCACGTTGTCGACATCTCTCGCCAATGTCCTGTTGTGGCCGATAAGCATAGATATGACCGCAAGAAGGAAAACGACAACCAGAATAAGAATGACAATAAGTCCGATTAAAAAAATTACAGGAATCATGATTATCTCCGATAGAATAGTTAATGTCTAAATCAGTCTGTGCACTTTGGAAGAGCAAGCGTTCCAGTTCTTGCAATCTCCACGATACTTATTGAACTTAATAGATTGATAAGAGTCTGTGTCCTGCAGGGCCTGTCACATATCTGTATCATCATCTGAGACTTTGACATATCGACAATGTCTGCCTTCATCGCCTCGCAAATCTCCATAATGTCACGTCTGTTTGTCTTGTTATATTTTACCTTTACAAGCATCAGCTCCCTTGGGATGGAATCCGGCTCATCGAAGGTCTTAATCTTAATTACATCAAGTTTCTTATTAAGCTGTTTCTCAATCTGCTCAAGTGTCTTCTTGTCACCACTTGATACTATGGTCATGCAGGAAACCTGTGGATCGTCAGTCTCACCAACTGCAAGAGAATCAATGTTGAAGCATCTTCTTGCGAAAAGTCCTGCAACCTTTGAGAGGACACCTGACCTGTTTTCAACAAGCACTGAATATATTTTTTTCATATCGAAAACCCTCCCTATACAAGATCCATAGGATCAATTATGCACTCCATAAGCGCAGTCTTATCATCTGCAAGAAATGCCTTTATCTTGTCAACAATTCCATCCATGTTCTCAATCCTTACAAAAGGAATTGAGTAAGCCTCAGCAATCTTTTCAAGGTCAGGGCTGCCAGAAAGGTCTACTACAGAGTAATTGTCATTGTAGGTAAAGTGCTGATACTGTCTAACCATGCCGAGATAGTTATTCTTGAGAACAATAACCTTGGCATTAATTCCGTGCTGGTTCATGGTTGCAAGCTCCATGAATGACATCTGGAATGATCCGTCACCGCATACAGCGACAACCTGAGCCTTCTTACCAAGTGCCTTCTTGGCACCCATTGCTGCAGGAATTGAATAGCCCATGGTTCCCATACCACCAGTTGTGAGGAAACGTCCCTTCTTCATAACATAATTCGCGCAGGACCAGATCTGATTCTGACCAACGTCTGCAACGTAGATGGCATCCTCTTCCATGTTGTCTGAAAGAAGCCTTACAAACTCTGCAGGGTCAACGTAGGCAGGATCCGGGTTGCGCTTTGCAACCATTCTCTTCTTGTAGCCGTCAAGAGTGTCAATCCAGTTGGAATGATCCATGCTTAAGTCTTCCTCAAGAAGGTCGTTAAATATATTCTTTGCATCGCCTACAAGGGGTATTGTCGATGCAGCATTCTTGCCAATCTCGGCGGGATCCACGTCGATATGAACAAGAATCTTGTTCTCTGTGATGAGGTCAGGCTGGTTGACTGCACGGTCAGCAACTCTCGCACCTACCATGATAAGCAGGTCAGCTTCGTTCATTGCGACGTTTGCATAAACCTTTCCGTTGTTTCCAACCATTCCATAATACATGCCATGATTGCTGGGCATCACGCCGATACCCATCATTGTGTGTACAACAGGCACCTGACATCTTGATGCGAACTCGCAGAGCTGTCTCTGGGCACCGGAGAGAATGACACCACCACCTGCACAGATAAGGGGTCTCTTGGCCTTTTTAAGTTCCTTTACAACCTTCTTGATCTGTGCTGCATTACCCTTTACTGTAGGCTTGTAGGTCCTGAGTGATACTTCATCAGGATAATCAAAATTATTAAGCTCTGCATTCTGGATATCAATCGGCACATCGATAAGAACAGGGCCTCGTCTTCCCGTGTTGGCAATATGGAAAGCCTCCCTGAAGATTCTGGGAATGTCCTTAACATTTTTTACCAGATATGAGTACTTTACAAAGGATTCAACTGCTCCTGTGATATCAGCCTCCTGGAATACATCAGAACCAAGAAGCTGGGAATCAACCTGTCCTGTTATACAAACCATGGGAATTGAGTCTGCATAGGCTGTTGCAATACCTGTAATAAGGTTAGTTGCGCCAGGACCGGAGGTAACTGCACATACACCTACCTCGCCTGTTACTCTTGAATATCCACTTGCAGCATGGCCTGCATTCTGCTCAGTCCTTACAAGCACTGATTCAATGCCTTCTGCCGAAAGCATGCTGTTATAAAATGGTGCAATTGCTACTCCTGGGTAACCAAATACTGCTTTTACGCCTTCTCTCTCGAGGCATTTTACCATTGCGTCACTACCTGTCATTTTGTTCCTCCATTTATTTCTGAACTAGTCTAAGGGCGAGTTTTGCGGCATCAGCAGCATCAGACGAGAAGCCGTCTGCTCCGATTTCCTCTGCGTATTCTGCTGTAATAACCGCTCCGCCAATCATTATCTTTGCTCTGCAGCCACGCTCGTTTCTGTACTTGACGACTTCTGCCATCTCCTTCATGGTAGTAGTCATCAGTGCCGAAAGGGCTATGATATCTGCATTTTCCTGAATTGCTGTCTCTACTATTTTTTCCCTGGGTACGTCCTTACCCAGGTCAATGACTCGGAATCCATGGTTCTTCAGCATCAGCGCGACTAGATTCTTGCCTATGTCGTGAATGTCTCCCTGGACTGTCGCAATAACTATCGTGCCAGTTTCCTTCGCCGCGCCCTTCTCTGCCTTGAGTATGGGTTCAAGATGGGAAATTGAATTCTCCATTGTCTCTGCGCTTGCAATGAGCTGTGGCAGGAAGTATTTTCCCTTATCAAAAAATTCACCCACTTTATTAATAGCAGGAAGCAGTGCCTTATTCAGGATATCCTGAGCAGAAAAGCCTGCCTTGACTGTTTCCTGGGTGATATCAAGGATTCTCTTTCTGTTGCCACGAAGGACTGCCTCGTAAATTGTCTTAAGGCCCTCGGGCACATCATCATTCTCACCATTTGATGAGGAGCTCTTTGCTGGTACTCCACCGGCTGTAACCGCAGAGCCATCAGCAGAAAGTGCTATTTTTTTACCACCGTATAACGAAAGTATTGAGCCAGACTCCTCCAGTTCACTCTTTCTTGTATCGACCTGCGAAATATATTCTTCGGCAGCTCCCACCTTGTTTCTCAGAAGGTCTACAGCAGCTGCTGTACAGCCAAGAAGGTCCTGGTTAGGATTGGCAATTGCCATCGTAAGTCCACTTGTGATAGCCATTGAAAGGAAGGCTGCATTCACAAGACTTCGCTCAGGCAGTCCGAATGAGATATTTGAAAGACCACAGATTGTAGGAAGTCCCTTCTCGCGGCAATACTTTATGGTCTCAATTGTCTCGACTGCAGCGTTTGGATTGGCGCCAACTGTTCCGACAAGTCCGTCGACGATTATATCTTCAGGTCTTATTCCTATTGCATAGGCTTCCTTCAGTATTTCTTCAAGAATACTGAACTTTTCAGATAAAGAACCGGGAAGTCCTGCATCGGAAAGCGGAAGCAGAATCATCATTGCTCCATATTTTTTCACCAGGGGGAGCATCTTTTCAATCTTGACCTTCTCAAGCGAGACTGAATTGACAAGAGCACGTCCTGGATAATGTCTAAGTGCTGCCTCCATGACATCAGGATCCGACGAGTCCAGGGACAAAGGCAGGTTTGTGACCTGCAATATCTCGTCTATGGCCTGCACCATCATATCCTTTTCGTCAATACCACTCATTCCCATGTTGACGTCAAGGATTTTGGCTCCGTGAGTCTCCTGCTGTGTAGCAAATTCCGTGACAATGTCAAATATTCCTTCACGAAGCTGCGCCTGAAGCGCCTTCTTGCCTGTGGGATTAATTCTCTCTCCGACAATCATGAAGGGCGAATCAAGATTGAACTTAACAGTCTGTATCTCGGAACTTAAGAATCTGTAGGTTGTTGCAAGATCCTTATCACCCCTGTTAAGGAAAGAGGGATTGTATTCAAAAGATTTGGCAGTCTCTGCCAATTTTCCAATATACTCCGGTGTGGTTCCGCAGCAGCCGCCAAGGAGCGAAACGCCCTTTTCAAGCATTGTTTTCATTATGCCAACAAAGGTATCGCTATCCATTGAGTAGCCGCATTTTCCATCCTTACTGTAGGAAGGAAGACCAGCATTAGGCTTACATACAACTGGAATTTCTGAATATCTGACAAGCTCCTCAATAATCGGAACCATTTTGTCAGGACCGGTACTGCAGTTAACTCCGAAAGCGTCAGCTCCTAGACTCTGAAGCGTAACAAGCGCCGTCAGGGCATCAGTTCCATACAGTGCACGACCGCTTTCGTCAAAGGACATCGTCACATAGCACGCCATATCTGGACAGGTCTCTTTAAGCGCAATGACTCCGCACCTGCATTCCTGCAGCGAAATCATCGTCTCGAATGCGACAAAATCCACACCAAATTCTATAAGGTATTTTATCTGCTCTTTATATACATCAATTATTTCTTCTTCAGATACTTTTCCAATCGGTGCTATCGCCTGTCCTGTGGTTGATACATCTCCTCCGATCAGCTTGATGGATGTATCATCAGGATTCTCCTCCCGGTATCTTCTGATTGCCTCTTTTGAGAGCCCAATCAGTCTCCTGTTATAGTCCTCAATATCATTCTCAAGTCCGTACTCAGCAAGCTTGACCCGGTTTGCGGTGAAGGTAGGTGCATATACTATATTGCTTCCGCTGCGAAGATAATTCATCTGGAGATTGATGAGATACTCCGGATTCTCCAGTATCCATTTTTCCGGGCATACACCGGCAGGCATTCCATGTTCGCCAATAAGCACGGAACCTGTCGCACCGTCAAGGATAAGTCTCTGTTTCGTTAATATTTCTCTAAATTCTTTTTTGTTCATCTATCTCAACTTCCAATTAAATTTGTTCTTTGCATATTCCGTACAATTTTACCATACAAATTAAGTATAGACAAATAAAATGAGTCGCATCACTTTAAAAGTAATGCGACTCATAAAAACATCGGTTTATATTTTACCAATCAGACCATATCAGGCCTTTTGTGGAAAATATTAGAACTTGCCAGCTGTTGCTGCTTCCTCAACAGAAACTGCAACTGCAACTGTAGCACCAACCATAGGGTTGTTACCCATACCGATAAGACCCATCAT
>DCHL01000070.1:0-23232 GCA_002317595.1 Lachnospiraceae bacterium UBA1753
GCGGTGCCTGCTGCACCTGTGGCTGGGACTTCGGCTGTGGCTGGGTCTTCGGTTCCTCCTTCTTTGGCTCCTCTTTCTTAGGTGCTTCCTTCTTGAGGCTCTTCACCTTCTTGCCGTTTCTGTAGAAGCTCACCTTGCTGACATTCTTCGGCTCAGCCCTCATAAGGCTGGTTGCCGCCATGTTGGCATCCGTGGTATTGCCGTTAAGCAGTGCATCAAACAGCAGCGCCTCCGCCTGCGCACCCTCCTTGCCAATCAGGTTACTGAGACCCATGGTATTGAGGATTGCCTGGCTCTTAATTCTGATTCCGCCCAGAGGGTTGGATGCGCCCGCTGCAAACAGAATTGCATGTGCTATCTGCATTCCGATGACTGCATGCATCTCATAGCTGTGTGAAAAATACAGCTCCACATATTTATCAGCGATGGCATCATCTGACATACCACTATTTTTGAACTTATCCTTGTAGGTGTCAAAATATGGCTTGAGCGGTCCATTCTTAAGGTCATCCCTTGTGACATTCCTATCCCTCGAAACCTTTCTCACGAAATTGATAAGTGCCGAAATTTCATCCGCGGCAACCTTGACAAGTCCAGTAGGGTCGACTGTCACCTTAAGGATGCTGCCTGTAAGACCACCTGCAAATTCAACCAGCTTGTCAATCTGTTTTCCCTTTGCATGGTCCATGCCATAGGTCACGTAGGACATATCATTTACCTTACCTGTCCTTACTGCATTAAGTTCTTCCTCAGTGAGCTTGTAATCAGTCCTTAAAACCTCACCCTTTCTTACAAAGGATTCTTCCATCGTGTACTCTTCACGGATGTCAACCATATTTCCTTCATTGTCGGCAGAATAGAGCTTATAGAGATTGATTCCGGCGCCTACCGAGCTGACAAAACCGCTTGCGTTCTCCGTAACCACGGACCCCGCCTTAATGAAGTGCACGAGTAGTCCCTTTTCATGCATTTTTCCAACTGCCTTACCAAATATCGGACTGTCCTTATATTTTTCATAGAACTTCGCAGGGTCAAATGCATCATAATTTCCAAAGTCTGAGATTGCCTTTCCAAACTCTATGACACCCTTCACGTCAAGATAAGCTCCGATTCCCGCATCATACAAAGCCTTGGTTGTCTTAAATCCTACCGAAACCTTATAAAGAGCAGAATCCTCTCCTGCGATATCCAGAAAATCCGTGAAGAAACTGATATCAATCTGCTGAAGCTTTAAGAAAATATTAGTCTGGTCATCGGAATTGAACATATTCTCAATGGCAGAGATGTTTTTCTTGGTCTTAAGAGCAATATCTCTGACCTCCTTGAGCTTTTTCTGGTCAACATTCGTATAGCCCGCAAACTCATCTATTATCTTAAAAGCACTGTCAAGGTCTATCGCTTCGAGTATCTTTGTCCTTGAAGGATCATGAACAGCCTCCATGATTCCATCAACGATCTTCACAAGGCTCTTCTCCACTACGCGGGAGGTGACAACTGCCTTCTGCACAGTATCATTAGGAACAATCTTTGCCAATGATTCCGCCATGTTCAGGATGTCATCCACTCCGACCTGTGCCATCAGCGAAGAAAGCGTCCTAGTCTGAACCTCGCCAAAATCATTCACGAATTTTGTGCGCGATTCTCCCTCCTTTGATACCTGCTTGCCGGCAACTGTAAGATCACCCGAATAATCGTTGCCAATCTTCTTAGCCATACCTGCGCTTCCCGTAAGAATGGTCGCAAGCGAAGATATTGATCTGCCAAGCACGAACACAGTCTTCATGGCAGGGCTCTCTTTGTAATCAATCTGCCCCATCATCTTGTCAAAGCTGTCCACCTTGATATTGGCAAGCACATCATTGACCTTAGGATTGTTCTGCAGCGCAATCGCTGAGACAATATCCATCGCCTGATTCTTGAGATGATTGATAAGTCCTGAATAACGCTGGATTTGCTCCTTGGTCTTTTTATCACTGGTGAAGGATCCAATCAGTGCTCCAACCTTCTGAAGGTCAGCCGCCTCAGAAAGACTTGCATACATCGCAGCCTTACCCGCACGCTTTGTCTTTTCAGAACTGGTAATACCATTCAGTTCTGCCGTTCTAATACCTTCATTGTAAGCGGTAATAACCCTGGCAATCTCTCCACCCTGCACTGCAAGGTCGCCGATTTTGCTGACAATATCCTTAGGCATCTCACTGTCAGTAAAGCATTCTGTGAGGGCTCCAATCATCGTGAACAGGTCATCCACTCCAAGATTAGTTACAACATTCTCATCCGGGTTGAAAATTCCGCTGGTGTCATCTCCTATCCTCTCCGTGCCAGCCATCTTACAGAGTGCAATTATTTTACCGGACATTTTCTCCGCACTGGTGACAGCCTTGCCTATATGCTCAAGGTTCTTGCTGTCCGAGAACTGTGAGAAGGTAGTAATCAGTGCACCTATATCAGCCTGAGTGAGGTTCTTTGCGAACTGCTCACCATCAATTGTACCCTTAACCAGTTCTTCAATATCAGACTCTACTACTGTCGCAATCTGCAGCAGTGCCTTCTCGGCTCCGCGAACCTTCTGATAGGTCTTGTAGGTCTTAGACTTCTCGTCACCTCCGCAGAGATTAAGCATGATTGAATCAATCTGAACCTTTGATACCTTACTGATAATCTCTGCTGCGCTGGTCTCACTGCTCACATCATTGAATACCGAGGTGATGTCAAAAATAGTATTTTCTATCGACTCGAGAAGCTGCTCATTCTTCTTCTGTTCGTCAGTAAGCTCAAGCTTTCCATCGGCCCCCTCTGTGGCACCCTTTCTGACGACAAGAGACATTGCATCCGCCTTTGCCATGAGTGCATTAAGCGGCGTATCCGCATTCTTGAGAACTGCCTTCTTCTCTTCTAATTCAAAAATACTCTTAACAGTTTCCGCAAGCTTCCCATAAGTAACGTCGTCCATCTCACCGGGTGTCATGACCGTGAAAAGCACTCTTCCACCCTGAAGATTAGAGGAATCCTGTTTAATTTTAAGTACAACTAAGGAATACCCTGTTCTGAACTTTATTTTTGAGGTCATGGCAGCCAGTGAAACACCGCCAATCGTGCCTGTCGCAGCATCATAGCTAAGCTTCGTAGTGAAATCAAAAGTGTTGCTGAACTTTCCTCCCGCAGAAACATTTCTTGTCTCTGTAGGAATTTCGCCCTCAATGGCTACCATTTTTCCGTAATTTGCTTTAAGAGGAGTCTCTACTTCATCCGTCAGTTTCTTGGCTACCTGTCCTCCCATAAACCGGTATCCCGCACTGCCGGATTTAACTATAGCCTTCTGACGTGCTGCGGCCTCCTTAACAATGGAAAGACGGTTATTATTTTCCTTAAGCTGCGCATTCTTTTCTCCCCAGGCCTTGAAGGCTTCTTCATATTCCTTCTTTGCCGTGTCGAATTGCTTCTGCAGTTCGTCTATCTCCGCCTGAGACTTTCCTTCCTTCTTAGCAGCCTCAAGCTTTTCCTTTGCAATCTGCTTTGCTTCTGCCTTAACGCTCTTGTTATATGCCAATCCCTGAATCCTGACATTATCCGAATTGATGGTGGCGGTCAGCGACTTCATCTCGGCCGTCGTCTCTTCCATCGACTTTGCCATCAGATCATTGATTGCCTTCTCACGGAATCTTGCAGTTGCAGATCCACTCTTGGCAGCATCTGATAACAGTCCGGATCTGTTTATGCTGTTCATCTGCTCATCAGTGAGAAGTAGATTCAGGATAGTTTTCAGCGACTTTGTCGGAATGACATCATGAAGCTTCTTGCGACCCCTGCTGATGGCATAGGCAAGTGCAAGATTATTACCGGTATGCACATTGCGTCTCATATTTGAAGCATCAAAGGAATAACCGCCAATCTGCTCCTTTGTTCCAAGCCCCTCTACCACAGCAAGGTCGCCCTGCCTCTGGTCGTTCTCCATTCTCATTCTAAGGACAAACGCCATGGCATTCGAAATAAGCTTCCAGTCAAGCGCTGATTTTCTCTTGTCAGAAACAAATTTCTCACTTCTGTCCTTTTTGTGCAGATCAGCTATGGAATCATCTACCTGCGTTGAGAGCAGTGACATTACAGCATTCTTCATATCGCCTTCCGTCAATTCCATTGGACGGTCTATCTGCTGAGCTCTCAGGAATTCGTCTGCCAGGTCGAAACGGGTTCCCTCATCCACAAAGGCCCTCTGCGCACCCATCCACAGAGACTTCGCAGAATTCACCTTCGATACATCAAGACATGCCCTGTTTGCAAGTGCGCGGACAAACAGGCACTTCTCGTTTTCGCTGAACGTCTTAATCTCCGCCAATTTGTCAATCATCGCCTGTGTGGTGCCGTCAACGCTCTTTTGACTCTTAAAATCAAAATATAATTCTGCACCTCTGATGAATTCCAGAACATCCTCAGCACCCTTAAACTCTCGGTTATCAACAGTCCCAAGCTTACGGATAGCCATCTGATTACCGGAGGCCTGAATCATCTCTCTGGTGTTTGCACTCCTCACATTGGCAAGCTGCCTTCTGTCCCTGACAAGCTCATCTGCAAAATCCATGGCTCTTGTCAGCAGTTTCCAGTCAATCATTGTCTCGCGAAGCACCGATGACCGGACAAAAATATCCTTCTTTTCATTGCCTCGATCCACTGGCGCCTTTGTCTTAAGCTGGAAGGACAGAAGAGTCTTAAAGGCCTGCTGGTAATTGTTCTCTCCGCCTTCTCCTACCTGCTTCTCTCCCGCAAAAAGCGTGGCTGCATCCTTCAGATAGAGGGCCTTTATCTGCATCCTCTTATCTTCGTTGACATGATCCACAAGTTTATCCATGTCCCGATCCTGCAAAGCTTCAAGGTCACAGACATTTCTATCCTGTAGCAAAAGGACAAGGATATGCATCTTATGCTCATCAAAGCCATTGAGACGTTTCAAAATATCATCCTTATCGGTTGTGAGCGATATATTTCGGTTGTCGCGTTTTTTAAGGTCCGTAAGGGCCACATCCTTAAGGTTGTTGATGAAGTCATTCATCGTGCCAATCTTCTCGCAGCGCCGTCTTGCAACAGTAAGCTGCTTCTTGCCGTGAAGTCTCTCAGCAAGTGCCATGGACATATCAGGGTCTGACAGTTCGTCAAGTGTCAGAGCCTTCTGCTCATTCTTCTTATTGATGAGTTCCCGAAGAAGAGCCATGGTACCATCAAAAAGTTCCTTCTGGAACACGGCCTTCTTAGTCTCAACATCTCCCACGGTCCTTCCAAGAAGCGTGTTGAAGGCAGCCGTGTAATCGGTGTACCCAGTCACAGGCTTGCCACCGATAAAGGCCTTGCATCTGTTCTTCATCATCTCAAGGCTTAGCGCTGGCTCAAAAATCATGGCAGAGCCGTTCTCTGCATCCTTAGCGACAGAAAGGAGCATCACAAACAGGCGCTTCTCCTCACTGGAAAGTGCCTCAAACTGCTTCTTGTATTTAACTGAATCCCCCTTATTAAAGCAATCTGTCCTGTCAAACAGCTTTCCGAAGTCAGCAGACGACTTCTGGGCAAGATAATACTTGGAGAGATCAGACTCATCCTGTCCTATTTCCTTGATGGTTCCCTTAAGAACAGTGAACCTCAGATACTTTTCACGGTACTCCTTCTTCTCTTTGTCACTGGCATAGCTTTTCTTTTTGTCAGCCGCGCTGAAGAGATTTCCCTCTATCTTTTTCTTCCACTCGGCTTCCGTAATCTTCTTATCAACGCTAAGCTCTAAGTCAGACCTGAAAATCATCCTGAAATATGTGAGATATTTCTGCATTTCAGGTGAATCTGCCTTTACACTGTCTTCGCCGTCCCCAGCAAAATACGCAGCTATTGTTTTCTTTGTGTACTGCATTACCTTTTCAGCATTCTCGAAGTACCTGATTCTTGCCTCGCAGAGCTCGTTGAATTTCTTGACAGGATATACGAGCATCATTCTGGTGAGCGTGACCTTAAAGCCCTCGATCTCCGCAAGGACTCCAGGGTCAGTAATGGTAAGGCCGGACAGTCTTCCCAGAACACTCTTTTTATCAGCAACCGCTTTTGCAAAATCACTGTTTGCGACCTTCTTCTTAGACGCAACAAAATCAGGTATTCGATACTCGGGGTGTTTCGCCTCGAAGGCAGCCTCCTTCTTATCCGTCTTGCGCTGCTTCTCTTCCTTCTTCTTTTTCTCCAGTTCCTCCTTCTTAGCCTGTTTTCTCTCAAAAGCAAGCATATCAAGTCGCTTCTTATTCTCCTTGGAGAGATACTTCACTCCATCCTTAAGGAGAAGGTGATGCTGAAAAACGTCAGCGGTGAAATCTATCATTTGATTACGCTGACCTTTCCTCTTTGCCGCCTTTATTTCTTCATCCTTCTCAGCTACAAACTCAGGATCGAGGTAATTCCGTAGCTGCTCATACATCTCAACAGTTAATTTAACCTTCTCTCTCCCTTTTCCCTTTTTAGCCTTCTCTCTTTCAGCCGCCACATCCGCAACTGTAGTATTAAAAAGCTTCCTAAGTCGGATATCAAGTTCCTGTTTCGTTGCAGGATACAGATAATCAAACTTTTTGTTCAGGATTCCACTTACAATCTCATAGCTGTTTCTCTCTATGATGGCAGTAAACCCGTCAAGTTCTCCGGTATCCTCAATGTCCTTCGCACTTTCATCCTTAGATTCTTCTACCATTTCGAAGCCCTGAATCCTAAGGAATTCATCCCCTGACAGAGAAAAATCCTCAACCCTGCTCTTTATATACTCCTCGGCCACATCTGCCTTGAAGTGTTCAAAAATATCCAGGATCAGACTTCCGATTCTATCGGCATTGGCACTTGTTTTTTTGGTTTCGCCCTCTTTCTCAAATATTAGGGGCATAAGCTGGACATACTCCGTAAGGAGTGCCTGATCATTCTCAAAAAACAGCTTTTCATTACTTCTTCCAAGCTCTGTCATTACCTGTTTAAGCTTATCAGGATTAGTATTTCTTTCACGGAATGCCTCACCAAGCAGGGCAGTAAATCCCTTTCCCCAGGTATTGTCGATGGCATATCTGACCTCACCTGCAAGCTCCTTCGCAGTATTTCTGTCAGATTTCTCGAACTGATTGTACTTCTCCACAAGGAACTTCTTCCTTGCACGAGATGAGCTTTCAACCTTGGCTTCTGCAGATTTTCTTTCCTTGCCCTTCTTTCCCTTCACATTTCCTATGCTGTACTCGCAGTCAAGCCTTAAATCTTCACACTGCCTTCTCATCAGCTGGTTCTCAAGGAAGATCTTTACCTGCTCTGCCGTAACCTCACTAATCTTCTTCTTACCTAAAACAGTCACCAGCATGCCGGCATTTGCTTTATCACCTATAAGCTTGCTGATATACTTAGCGCGATCACGGCCGCTCTTACACTTTTCAAAGCCACGCACCGAGCTCAGTATCCAATCATAGGTCTTCTCCTTCTTCTCAAGGGTCGACAGTACCTTACCCGGGTACTTGCGTACCATAGGCCCCTTTTCGTTGATCACGTGGTCAGTAGTGTGGATAAAAGCATAAATCACCCCTGCTAAAGCCTCGCGTTCAGCAGCTTCCTTCTCTTCCTTTTTCCTATTCTGGGCACCAGGCTGAGACTCGGAATTATGCAGTCCAAGCTTGTAAAGACCAGCTATGTATCTGATCTCGTTGTTCAGGTCCCTCTCAGATATTTTTTTCGCAAAAAGGGCCTCTGCAACGAACTCCTTCAGGGCATCAGGAATAACACCCTCATGATGCATTTCCTTGAGAGCCTTAGCAACCTTATCTATGTGCTTTTTCTTTTCCTTCTCGGTGTAGGCCTGCGCCTGTGTCACATCCAGCAGAAGGTATGGTGTCTGCTTCACATTCTGAAGCATCATATTCTGCACGCTAAGCTGTGTGTTGCCATGGAGGCCGGTCTTGGTACCACTCATAATCTCGGCACGCAGACGTCCCAGCTCCGTTACCTTCACGCCGTTCTTTTCAGTAGTCTCTGCCTCATGCAGGCTCTCGGAAAACAGCTGTATCAGGGCATCGAATCTTGCAATTCTTACCGCCATGCTGCCTTCTTCGGCTGATTTCAGTTCAACTTTTTTCTTTGCCTTCTCAATAATCTCCTGATTTTTCTTCGCCAACCTAAGTCCCGAATAGTCTGGAGCCGCAACCCGAGTTTCAGATACAAGCATTCCGCCAAGACTGTTCTCGAGCATTTCAAGATGCCACTCAAGAAGCGCCGTATTCTTTGTAAAGACACCCAGCTTCTTCTTAAGATCAAACTCCTTCCGAAGTTCCTGGATCTTAGTCCTGATTCCCTGATCAAGCGGCTTTCCCTTAACGCTTTCAGGGAATTCCTTATTATATTTTTCAGCAATCATCCCAGCATAGAACAAATTGAAGCTTACATTGCTCGTGGCGAGAATTTCTTTCAATCTGTCCTCAAAGTCACTTTTACTGTCTAAAAGCTCCTTCATAAGCTGTGCGTCCTTCACGAGGAGATAGCGCAGATACTTGTCTCCCAGCTTTGGCAGAATCTTATCCGCCTTCTTATAGACTGATGCAAGCTTATCCTCAAGGGTATCCATACCCTCAATCTTGTTTTCCAGGATGTCACTTGAGTATGACTCAAGATTTTTAGCCCAATATTCTTCCTTCTTACCTTCTTCCGTTGCAATATTCCCATAGATTATTTCAAGCTTATTCGCAAAATACTGCTCTGCCACAAAGGCATAAACCTTACTGGTCTTTACTGCATTAAGTACAGGCGAATATTTCTGGAGCTGCTTATCCCAAAATGCCTTGGTATCTGCAGCCTTCTTATCCTCCTTAGCCCCCTTATTGCTCCTTGCAAGTTCAGAAAGCTCCGTCATAAAGTCAGGATATTTGAGCAGATACGGAAGAACAGGCCCCAGTTTTTCCCTTGTGTCAGCCTCAATGCCAGTGATAGCTTCACTTATGGCAGCATGCTCTTCGTTGATTCTCTTGGAGTTTGTGAGGCTCATAAATCTGTCAAACAGATCCTCAAAGGACTCAACACCGAAGCGCTCAAAATTATATCTCCGGTTTTCCTCATTGCGTCTCTTTACGCTTACGCTTAATTCCTTTTCATCCTTGGTAAATCCACTTATTTCTTCATCAGTAGCCTTCATTCCATAGACAAATGCATCCATGGCAGCCTCAGGAATCTCCATGATAAAAGCCATCTCCCTGGCATACTTTGCTCTCTGTGAAACAGTTGTCTTAATCTGCGCCACTTCATCAGCAAAGCTTTCCGCATTTCTTTCATAGAGTGCGTCCTCGGCAATCATACCCTTGTCAAAGGCTTTCCACGAACCATTCTCCCTCATTGCATCAACGATAGCGTTAAGCTTAAACTTGGCATCTGAAAAATAGGTTCTCTCTCCTATCGTCCTCATATAGTCATAGGTGAAAGCACCTCTGTCTGAGCGCAGATTGACATGGGCCCAGAATTTCTTCTCAGCCTCCTTCTTTTTCTCTTCAGTCAGTTCCCTTTCCTTCCTGTCGGCATGGGTAAAACTCACATGGAGTCTGTGCGCATCTGCATATCTCATGATGTGGTCGAGTATAGCCGTATCATCTCCCGACAGAAGGGCCTCAGGCCTTTCAGAGATATGTCTGAAGAATTCATCTTCCTGGCCCGCAAGGCGCCCCTTATCACTCAGACTTTTCTCAATTTTGAATAGTGCCGTGCAGTTCTTATTGAAGGCTGCCAGCAACGCCTTAAGGTCAAGCGCCTCGCCCTCCTGGCTATTAAAGAGTTCCTGTACTCTCTCGTCCTTCCAGAACCTTACATTCTTAGCAACGTCAAAGGAATATTTTTTCCCTTTGAACTGCGTTCCAAACGCATCGCACACTCCCTTGAAGATCTCAAAGGCCGTGGCATTCTTCTCCTTAAGCTCCTTCTTTTCCTTATCAAGGGATGCAGCCACACCATCCTTGTATGCCTTATCATTGCTCTTCAGGGATTCAGCTGTAAGCTTGGAAAAAATATTTTTTGCCAGTTCGTCGCGAAGCTCCAGGCTGCCGGCATAGCCTGCCACATCGCCATCGAGAATACTCCTCGTGCTCTCAAGGCATGCATATGCCCTCTCATTCAGTCTGACCAGTATCTGAACAAGATCCGTAGGCACAGTAAGCGCCTCACTGTCTATTGCACCCACAACGGCATCCCTAAGGTTAAGGCTCTTGTCAGCAAGTATCCAGCGCTGTCCGATCTCGCCCTTGATTTTGCCCTGCTCATCCGCCAGAAGGCCCTTCATATTCTCATAGAAGTCACCTGAAAAGAGCTGGTCGTAGAAGGCCTTAGCGCCCTCCTTATTCTTCTTATAGCTCTCAGTCTTCTTTGAGCTGACAAGAACAATCTTCTTGATTGTCTGCTGTTCCTTGTCGAGTTTTGCAACCTCTGCCGCCTCTCTGTCAGCTTCAGCCTTCTTACTCTCCTCCTCAGCTGCCTTGTCAGCCTTCTCTTTCTTCTCGCGGAGTCTAAGCTCAGTATCCTCCGCCTTATCATCAAAGCTTTCATCCCTGGCAAGCAGCTGCCTCTCCAGCGTCTCAAAATCTTCTCCGGCTACTGAGTAAGCATTTGCCTTAAGCTTAAAGTAATTCTTAAGAAAAGCCTCCAGTGCAGCCTTCATCTCTGCACTTGCCGTAGACCTCTGAATATATGCATTGGCACCATCCTCTGTCAGGTTGGCGAGCACCTTGTGCGGAATGCAGCTATAGTACGGACTTGACATGTGGAGTGCCATGAGCTCATAGTACTTCTTCACTTCCACATATGCCTTCTCGCGGGCAAGAAGAGAGTGATACTCGTTTTCACTTCCAACATACTTAAGGCTGGTCTCTTCATCCAGTTCGTCAAAGGGCGTATTGAGAGCCTCTCCGGCATCATACAGAAGCTTAATCTGCCGACACTTAATCAGGTATATTTTTTCATCAATATCCTTCATGACGGAAGCGAAGGACTTCCTGAATCCCTTAGGCTTCTTCATTGCCTTGAGGTCAGGCTTACACTCAAGCTCATGCTCCGCCTGAAGCTTAATCTCATCAAGTGACAGCTTATCGGCGGACTTTTTCTTCTCCTCCCTTTCAAGCTGCTGATGTCTCAGCATAGACGCGCGGCGCATCTCCTCAGTTGCATTCTTCTCCTCAAGATACCAGTCCTCTACGCTCTGCTCGACAACCTTATTTTTTCTCGCATTTGTATTTCCCGACACATTGATAGAGAAACCCTTACTTTCAGCAAAAACACTGGGGAAATGAAGTCTTCCCGCATCCAGCAGCTGTTGCTGCTGAGTCTTTTTCTCTTCTCTCTGACGATTCTTCTCCGCAAGTTCTTCAGCCATCCTGTCGATATCTGCAATAGATTCCTCACCAGGCAGTGACAGTCTCGGTTCTTCTAATATTGCAACTCTCTCTTTTTTATCTATGCCTATTGTTCTTCTCTGGTCATTCATGCGCGAACCCCCCTCATCAGATATGCTGTAACACCATCCTTCTCAACCTGCTTTTCAACTCCCAGGAAGAAATCACAGCTGTCAAAGAAATGATATAAGGTATCGTCATAACTCTCTGGATTTTTTTCACCGACAAGCCTTACAAAGCTCACTGTCAGAGTCTCGTAGCCCTCTTCGTATAAAAAAATACAGACGGAACTAATAAGGCCCTTTCCATAGCCCATCCGTCTGTAATCCTCTCTTACAAATATATTTATCACCCGCGCAAGGGTATCCTTAACTTCAACTGAAACAGCACCCACAGGCTCATCACCCTCGTAAACTGACAGGTGAAACAGTTCAGCGTCCTTGGACGAAGCTGCCTGTTTCGACTGGGCAATGTAATCCTTAAATGCCTCAATGTTATTGTCGTCAATACTGAAAAACTGCATGTACACCTCCAGATATCTATTAATTCAGTAATCACTTCATCCCTATTATACGATACATCAGAATTTTGGGATATAAAAAGTTCGCAGGACCGTCCGTATGCCATTGGGGGTAGCACCGGTGCGGTCCTGCGAATTTCACAACACACAGTTTTCAAAATAACTCAGACTATGCTGATTTCCTCCTTGGAAACCTCTGTGCGGTCCTTTATAATGAAGGCGTTAAGCACAGGATTGCCGGGTTCCATCAGCGAGAGAATGAGATACCTTGCACTAGAATCATAGGCCAGTCTCTTGTCTTCTTCAGACGGCCTTGAAGGGCTCTCAGGATGAGAATGCCAGTTACCGAACTGGACATAGCCCTTCGCTCTCATATCCTTTATGGCAGCGAGCTGCTCCTTGGGATCCATGGAAAAATGCTCGTTGCTCTCATCTGTATTTGTCAGTAAATATACCTCCTTCACAACCTTGACGTCGTTCTCAACAACTCCGCCGATAAGGCCGCAGGCTTCATTGGGAAGACCTGCCCAGGCATGTGAAAGAATCTTATTGTAATCATCCTGGGATATCTGTATCATGTTCCTCTTTCCTCCTAAAATACCCCCTCCTACCGTCGGAGGCGTCCAGGCTATTTCAGGTCACATTCAGCCTGCTCATAGTCAATAAGCTCTGTAATAGTCGGGTTGTTGCCACAGATCGGGCACTTTCCATCCCACTTAGGGAGCTTAATCTTGTGGAAGCCATTATCAAGTGCAGAATATGTGAGCAGATTTCCCGTGAGAAGCTCGCCCTTTCCGATGATAAACTTGACAGCTTCCATTGCCTGAAGCGAGCCAATGACTCCACCCATCGCTCCGATTACTCCGGCCTGCTTACAGGTAGGCACAGCATCCTTCGGTGGCGGATTCTTGAATACACATCTGTAGCAGGGTCCCTCGCCAGGTACGTAGGTCATCAGCTGACCCTTGAATCTGATGATTCCAGCGTGTGAGAAGGGCTTCTTCTCCATTACACATGCATCATTGATAAGGAACTTTGCAGGGAAATTATCCGTTCCATCGATGATGAAATCATATTCCCTGATCAGCTCGCGGATATTTTCTGATGTGACAAACATTCGGTAGGTGTTGACCTTCACATCAGGATTCATCCTCTCCATTGTCTCCTTTGCTGACTTCACCTTCGCCTTGCCGAGGTCCTCGGTGGCATGTATGATCTGTCTCTGAAGATTTGAGAGATCAACTTCATCTGCATCCACAATACCGATTGTTCCAACGCCTGCTGCCGCAAGATACATTGCCACAGGAGCGCCAAGACCGCCGGCACCGATGATAAGTACCTTTGCATTTAAGAGCTTTTTCTGGCCCTTCACGCCAACTTCCTTGAGGATGATATGGCGCGAATACCTCTCAAGCTGTTCATCCGTCATTGCCATTTACTGTCCACCTCCCATGAAGTAGAGAAACTCAACTGAGTCTCCATCCTTGAGCACTGTTGTCGCCACGTCACCGCTGTCAACAAACTCCTCGTTGATTGAGACAGACACATACTCAGGTGTCTCAACCTTCTCTGCCTCAATGAGCTCGGGAAGTGTAAGCCCATCCTTATATTCCTTCTTTTCACCAGCTACTATGATAGTCATTTCTGTAATCCTCCGAATAATTAAATGTTTGCCTTTATAAAGCTTTCAAGTTCAGCGTACTTCTGGTTTCCGCGAAGCCGGCCCTTCTCTTCCCCATTATTGAAAAAAATAAGGGTTGGGGCTGCCATAACCGAGAATCTGACTGCCAGGTCCTGATCGGCTCCGGCATTTACCTTGTACACTGTGACAACATCTTCATAGTTGTCTTCAATATCTCCGAGAACGGGTGAGAGCTGCTTGCATGCTATGCATGAATCTGTGTAAAAATCAACCAGCACAGGCCCCTTGGCACCGAGCACCTTCTCGTCGAATTCAGCACTGCTTACTCTGACTGCCATTATTCCTCGTCCTCCACCTTTTCCACATATAATGTGTATGTCTCATCACCGTTATCAACGAGCTTTAATATCTTGTGCCCCTCTTCCTTTATTGATCTTGGCACATTCTGTACAGGCTCTCCATCGTTCATACGGATTGCAATTACCTGTCCCTCATCAAGCTCCTCTATTGCTGCCTTTGCCTTTACGAAGGTAAGGGGGCAGACCTTATCGGTGATATCTACCGTCTCATCAAAATGTATATCAGACATTTTTTCCTCCAGTTCTATCTGCCTGGGAGTGTTTTCTACCCCTCAAAAGCAGCCTTAATCTTCTCCTTGAATTCCTCATCGCCGACTCTCATAAGAGTCTTCCTGAATCTCTCAGAAGGATTTGCATTCTCTGCAAACCACTCAATAGCGGCATCTGTCACTCTGAAAAGTGTCTCCTCATCGCCAATTATCGGAACCACTTCCTCACCCTTATATACGAAGTTACCGAAGGTTCCACCGAAGGATACGATATATCCTGGCTCGCCCTTCCATGCGTCTACGGGGCAGCTCTTTACGCAGCGTCCACAGTGGTTGCACTTTGATTCCTCAAAAACAACCTTGCCATTCTCCATTGAAAGTGCGCCTTCGCGGCAGGCCTTTGTACAAACCGAGCATCCGATGCAGGCCTCTGAATCATATGTGACTGTCATTCCGCCCTTGATACCGACATCATTCTCCTCAGTCTTGAGGCAGTTGTTCTGGCATCCGGTGCATCCAAACTTAAACTTATGAGGAAGCTCACGTCCGAAATATCTGTCATTAATCTTCTGGGCGATATCCTCTGTATCTATACAGCCTGAGGGGCAGACCGCTGCTCCCTGACATGCTGTTACTGTCCTTACTCTGGGTCCACATACTCCTGTTTTGACACCACCAGCAAGAAGCTCCGCCTTCACTTCCTCGATGTCATTGAAATTGATGAATGGAATCTCAATACCCTGACGGCTTGTCATATGGACATATCCATGACCATACTTCTCTGCCACCTTAGATACTGTCAGAAGCTGCTCTCCAGTCATCTGTCCACCGACCACTGCAAGTCTCAGTGAAAAATAACCCTTCTGCTTCTGTCTCATGAATCCACCCTTTTTCAGTGAACCATAATCAATCTTCTCTGCCATTCTTTTAATCCTTTCTGTGTGTTGTGTGTTGTTATATTTTGTAAAGTCCCTCGCTTCGTCTAGCTCCTTGTAAAGCCAATCTCTGCGAGAGCTTTTTCAAAATCCTCTTTAAGATCCTCGATATCCTCGATACCGACGCTTATTCTTACCAGATCCTCGAATACTCCTGCCTCCTCCTTCTGCTTATCCGTAGAATGCGCAGCTACTGTTGAAGAAGGATGAACCACAAGTGTTTTCGTATCTCCGATATTTGATAGTTTATATGCTATCTTCAGGCTGTTAATCAGCTTGAAGGCATTCTCTTTGCTGCCGACTCTGACAGTTACTATTCCGCCAAAGTACTTGTCATTAAGACCAGCTGCTATATCATGCCAGGGACTTGACTTTAATCCCGGGTAATTGACTGTGATTCCCTCATAGGAATCTAAGAACCTTGCAAGCTCGAGTGCATTGTTACTATGCCGCTCCATCCTTATTCCCAAGGTCTCAAGACCTATCATATTAAGGAATGCGTTCTGCGGTGCGAGGCACGCTCCAGTATTCCTCCAGAGTCCGTTCTTAAGCTTTGAGGTATAGGCAAATGGGCCAAATTTTTTATACGGGGCCAGATTTGGATATCTCTCAATATCCCATTTGAACTTACCTGCGTCGGTTATGACTCCCGAGATTGAGTTGGCACTTCCGTTGATATACTTTGATGATGAGTTGACAACTATATCTGCCCCATGCTCAATCGGCCTGACTATGAACGGCGTGGCCACAGTATTGTCTATAATCAGCGGAATTCCATTCTCGTGTGCCAGAGCTGAGAGTGCATCAATGTCAGTTACATCAAGCTTGGGATTGCCTATTGTCTCGGCAAAAATTACTCTTGTGTTTTCCGTAATCTTCGACCTTACTGTCTCTATGTCATTGGCATCCACCCACACTGTCTTAATTCCGAAAGCCTCAAACTCTTCGAACAGGTCAATCGTTCCTCCGTAGAGCCCAGCTGCCGAGATTATCTCATCTCCCGTCTTCAGGATATTGAGAAGTGCATTTGATATTGCCGCAAGGCCCGAGGCACAGGCTGTGGAAACAGCCCCGCCTTCAAGCTTTGTTATTCGGTTTTCAAATTCTGTCACCGTCGGATTTCCTACTCTTGTGTAACAGTATCCTCCGGATTTCCCGGAAAATATTTTTTCCAGGTCTTCTGCACTCGGCTGGTCAAATGCGCTGGACTGATATATCGGTGACAGTGTCGCACCGAACTCCCGCTCTCTTCTGACTCCCTCATGCAATAACTTTGTGTTGAATTTCATTATCTCTTTCCTTCTATCAGACTCCAGAGCTTGTACATCAGCCATCCCCAGATAAAGAAGAGGGATACTATGATCCAAGCTGGGGTCGTATTCTGATATGCTCCTGTGCTCACATATTTTTGAAACTGTGGAATGTCTGCGTAATAGTAAGCGCCTGCTCCGAAATCAAGTGACTCAACCAGCCCCAAATGGTTGTACATGATATAGAGAGCGATCACTACAGAAAGTCCTGTCACAATCCATGTGATAATGCTTCCGATAGATTTTTTCTTCATGTCTTTTTCCTCTTGATAAGTAGTGTTGTCTCTCCTACTTTACGAGTGTAGGAAGAGCGAAGAACTTGCCTGAGAGCAGGATGTAAACTGCTACGAAGGTAAGCACTATATTAAACAGCTGTCCTACGATATAAAGTGTGAGTGGCTTTCCGCCCTTGAGCTGATCTTTGAGCTCGCGGAAGTTGGTATCAAGTCCGATGCTTGTGAAGGCAAGTACAAATGCCCAGTTCTTATACTGATCAAGCACCTTGTTGATTGCTGATACTGCATCCTTGCCGATAACCGGCTGGAATACAAAGGAAGCAATCAGTGATGCAGCAAAGAAGCCAAGGATGAACTTAGGAAGTCTGTACCAGATTTCTGCTGCTGTGACCTTGTTATCATCTGTCTTCTCAACCTTGCTTGAGAAGAATACTGCTACTGCAAATGCGATGAATCCAATGAGGATATTCTGGATTGACTTTACAAGCACTGCCACTGTCTGAGCTGTCTCGCCAAGTGCTGTTCCTGCTACTGTAACAGCTCCGGTTGAATCCACGGTTCCTCCAATGAGTGCTCCTCCCATTACTTCTCCAAGTCCAAACAGTCTGATAAGAACAGGCTCAAATACCATCATCAGAACTGTAAAGATAATTGAGATTGATACTGCAAGTGAGAGGTCTGTCTTCTTTGCCTTAGCTGCAGCTCCTGTTGCTATCGCTGCTGATGTACCGCAGACTGAAGTTGCTGTTGCCACTGTGATTACAAACTGCTTGTTCTCAATCTTGAGAACCCTTGTTCCAAAGTACCACATGAAGATGATTACAAGTGGTGTAACGATCCAGGCAATTCCAAGTCCGTACAGTCCGAAGTTTACGATGTTTGAGAAGAGAACTGAGAATCCCATGATTACTAGTCCTGCCTTGATGTAGTACTCAGTCCTTACTGCCGACCTAAGCCACTTTGGAACTCCTACTGTATTTGATACCAGAAGACCTACAACCAGTGCCCAGAATGCCCACTCGAGATATCTGTTGAGAGTGAACTGAGCTGAAATCAGTCTTACAATAACTGCCAGGACGAAAAGCCCTGCAAACGCTGGTATGTATTCCTTGACTGATTTGCCCTGAAGTGCAACTCCTGCTGTAAATAAAACTCCAAGTACCACGAAGGTAAGTACAAGCTTTCCAATAAATGCTCCTGTTATCTGTGAAAGGAGTGTTGCGTCTGCTCCAGCTCCCCATGTTGCAAACTTCGCTGCCGAGAAATCGTAAGCTCCTGTGATTACTCCAAGTGCTCCGAGTGCTATTACAACAAATCCAATCCAAATTGCCAGCCAGTCTTCCTGCTTGTACAGGTCGCTCCATTTGAACTTATCCAGTGTTACCACCTCATCAGGTGCGTTATTTTTTATCTCTGCCATTTTTATCCTCTGTTTCTATCACTGCCACGGCAATACAGCCGCCGTGATTCAATATCTGTTAGTAAGTTGCCTGCTTCTATTTCCTATCCAAGCTGCAACATCGCATGACTAGTTTTTTCATAATTGAGTCTCCTTTATTTTAATTCCTACTTTTCAAATAGGCTTTATATGTTTGTTTCGTTGAAAAGAATATTATCACCCTCTTCCCGACATGTCAACACTAAATTTCATCTTTTCCCATAGAGTTAGTATGAATTTGCATCCGCTATCTTTTTTTTCAATAATCCAAGCAACCTTCCTTATATCTGAAAATAAAAGAACGTTGTATTACACTCGCAGAAATGCTATTATTTATCTGTATGTGCAAACAAAAATAACGAGTTGCACTGTTATAGTAAAAAATGATTCAAAGAGGTAAAAAAAATGGCAAAAGGATTTGACGGCCTGCTGGCCAAAGTCGCAGAGTGCGATGTGAAAAAGGTTGCTGTTGCCTGTGCACAGGATGAGCCTGTACTCGAGGCAGTAAAGATTGCAAAAGAGCGTAGAATTGCTGACGCTATTCTTGTCGGCGACGCTGATGCAATCAAGGAGATCGCTGATGGTCTTAATATGGATCTTAGCGAGTACGAAGTTATTGATGTTAAGGATAAGACTGAAGCAGCTCTCACGGCTGTTAAGCTTGTTCATGACGGCAAGGCTGACATGTATATGAAGGGTCTCATCGACACAAAGGGCTTCCTCAAGAGTATTCTTGATAAGGAAGTTGGTCTTCGTACCGGTTCTCCCCTCTCTCACGTTGCTGTATTCGAGATCAAGGGAATCGAGCAGCTTCTCTTCCTTACAGATGTTGCATTTGTTCCTTATCCTACACTTGAGGACAAGGTTGCCATCATCAACAATACAGTTAAGGTATGTAAAGCCTGCGGTATCGAGACTCCCAAGGTTGCACCTGTTGCAGCTGTTGAGGTTGTCAATCCCAAGATGCCTGTTACCGTTGAGGCAGCTGAGCTTACCAAGATGAATGAGGAAGGCAAGATTACAGGATGTATCGTTGACGGACCTCTCTCAGTTGACCTGGCTATCTATCCCGAGGCTGCTAAGCACAAGGGAGCAACAGACAGAAAGATTGTCGGAGATGCAGATGTAATTCTCTTCCCCGATATCCACGCTGGAAACCTCGCATACAAGTTCCTCGTTCATACATCAGAGTTCAAGAACGGATGTATCCTCACAGGTACTAAGGCTCCCGCAATCCTCACCTCAAGATCTGATTCAACAGAGACCAAGGTTAACTCAATTGCACTTGCAGCAGTAGTTGCAGCTCAGATGGATAAGAATTAATAACTCAGATGTAAATTTTTTTATAAAGGAGAATAATGCAATGGCAGTAAAGAGTCTTATTATCAATCCCGGTTCTACATCAACAAAGCTTGGTGTTTTCGAGGACGAGACACTTCTCTTCGAGGAAACTCTCCGTCACTCAACAGAGGAGATTGCACAGTACGCTTCAATTTTTGAGCAGAAGGATTTCAGAAAAAATATCATCTTAAGCTTTCTCGAGGAGAAGGGCGTAGATGTTAAGAGCTTCAATATGATCGTTGGCCGCGGCGGAATGCTCAAGGCAATCCCTGGTGGTACATATGAGTGTACTCCTGAGCTTGTTGAAGATCTCAAGGTTGGTGTTTCAGGACAGCATGCTTCAAACCTTGGCGGAATCCTCGCTAAGGAGATTGGCGACTCAATCGGTGCTCCTTCATACATCGTTGACCCCGTAGTTGTTGACGAGCTCATTCCTGAGGCAAGACTTTCAGGTGTTCCCGAGCTTCCTCGTATCTCTATCTTCCATGCCCTCAACCAGAAGGCTGTTGCAAGACGCTATGCTAACGAGGTTGGCAAGAAGTATGAGGATTTGAACCTTATCGTTGTCCACATGGGTGGTGGAGTTTCAGTAGGACCGCACAAGAACGGACGTGTTATCGATATCAACAACGCACTCGATGGCGACGGTGCATTCTCTCCCGAGAGAGCAGGTGCTGTTCCCGTTGGTCCTCTTGTAAAGATGTGCTTCTCAGGCAAGTACACAGAGAAGGAAGTTTACAAGAAGCTTGTTGGCAACGGCGGATTCAATGCATATGTTGGAACAAACGACATGCGTGATGTTGAGAAGATGTGCAACGAAGGAAATGCAGATGCTGATCTTGCAAGAAAGGCATTCATCCTTCAGATGAGCAAGGACATCGGTTCTATGGCAGCTGTACTCGAGGGTAAGGTTGACCAGATCGTTGTAACTGGCGGTATTGCTTATGACAAGGTTGTAGTTGCAGGTCTCAAGGAGCACTGCGAGTGGATTGCACCTTTCACAGTATATCCCGGTGAGGACGAGCTCCTCGCACTTGTACAGGGTGGTCTGAGAGTATTCAATGGTACTGAGAAGGCTAAAGAGTACTAAGACTATTATTTAGTTATTCAAATCTAAGCGAGGCTGCCGCATTGTGGTGGCCTCGTTTTTTGTGGCTTTGTTCTTTGTGGCCTCGTTCTTTGTGGCCTCGTTCTTTGGTGGCTGATAAAATACGGACACTATGCTCAGTGTTCCAGCGTCTGAATTACTTGCAGATTCACGACGCTTCCACATTCGCATCTTTGTCCATATTTTATCAGCCCATACCAATCCCCCGTTCATAACATTCTACTCTGACAATAATCTCCGCCTGCAATAATCTCTACCTACAATAATCGCTATCCGCAAAATAGATAGCGCTATCGCCACCACAAGTTTTTCGGCCAAACCAGTCTCACTGCAACAAGTGACCAGATATGGCTTATTGCTGTTTTTGACTTAGAGCCAATACGACAATTTTGAGAAATATATTGGCTATTATCGAAAATGATATTATAGCCACTACAAGAAGTTTCTTAGGGTTATTGGGCATGAATGAAAACTTTCGCCGAGCCAATATACTCATAAAAAAGTTTCCGTCTGAACTATTATGGCTATCAGTCAAGAATGAGAGTGAGCCAATACAAGAAATCAAATCACGTTATCGGGCAAATAGGGAATTTAAAGGATAGCCAATACGACAATTTTGAGAAGTAAAACGGACATTCGCAATCCGCTTCGCTTCGCAGCTGCGTTCAAAACCCATTAAACAAACAGGGGAGACTGCCATGCAGCCTCCCCATTAATACAAATTCAATATCGAATTACTTATGTATTACTCAATAATGTATTTCGATTAATTATGCTTCCTTAGCTGCGAGCTCAGCCTTGATCTTCTCTGTAAGTGCAGGAACGATCTTGTTGAGGTCGCCTACGATACCGTAATCAGCTACGTCGAAGATAGGAGCATCCTCATCCTTGTTGATAGCGATGATGATGTCTGACTCTTCCATACCAGCTACGTGCTGGATAGCACCTGAGATACCGATTGCAAAGTAAACGTTAGGACGAACAGTCTTACCTGTCTGACCAACCTGAAGATCCTTGGGCTTCCAGCCTGAATCTACAACTGCACGAGAGCATGAAACCATTCCGCCAAGAACCTCTGCAAGATCCTCAAGAATCTTGAAGTTGTCAGCAGAACCAACTCCACGTCCACCAGATACGAGAATCTTAGCGTCCATGATATCAGCTACATCTGCAAGTGCCTTAACAACTTCCTTGATCTCAACGAACTTGTTGTTAGGAGTGATAGCGATATCAGCCTTAACGATGTTAGCCTTAGCGCCCTTGATAGGCTCGATCTTCTGCATAACACCAGGACGTACTGTAGCCATCTGAGGACGGTTATCAGGACATGCGATTGTAGCGATTGTGTTTCCACCAAATGCAGGACGAGTCATGAGAAGCTGATTGTGCTTCTGCTCATCTTCCTTACCAGGAATAGGATTGAGAGGGAAATCACCGATCTCAAGTACTGTACAGTCAGCTGTAAGACCTGTAGCAACACGAGCTGAAACTGTAGGGCCAAGGTCACGACCGATTGCTGTAGCACCTACGAGAACGATCTCAGGCTTGTACTCGTTGATTACACCAGCGAGCGCCTGTGCGTAAGGCTCAGTTCTGTATGTCTCAAGCTCCTTATCATCAACGATGATAACCTTGTCTGCGCCGTACTCTGCAAGAGAGTCAGCAAGACCTTCAACATTGTAACCGATGAGAACAGCTACAACCTCTGTATTAAGTGCAGCAGCAAGCTCCTTACCCTTTCCGAGAAGCTCGTAAGCAATTCCGGAAACCTTATTGTCTACCTGCTGTGCAAAGACGTATACGCCCTTGTATTCTTCTAAACTCATTTAAGTTTACCTCCGTATATACTCATACACTTATGCTCATCCGCGCCCATGCGCAAAATCGCGCTTCGCGCTTTTTCATCTGCTACGCAGATGCTTTTGCTTATGAACGGGCGCTCCTACAATACAGCGTCGTCAACACGATTTTGTGCAAGCACAATCGTGTTTCCTCCTTGTATTGATGAGCTATTAAATCACGTGCTTATCCTTCATCTTGCCTACGATATATGCAACTGCATCTTCGGGTGACTCAGGAACAACCTTCTCGCCAGCGCCCTTACGAACCTTATCAGATGCCTTAGCGATCTTTGTGGGTGAACCCTTAAGACCAAGGTTAGCATCATCAACGTCCTTAAGATCTGCGCGGCCCCATGTAGTAATCTCAGCATCACATGCATCAAAGATTCCACCGGGTGTCATGTATCTGGGGTCATTAAGCTCAGCAAGTGCTGTGATAAGACAAGGCATCTTAGCTTCTACTACATGATATCTGTCATCATAGAGACGCTCGATTGTAACAGTCTTAGCAGCCTCATCAACATCAATCTTCTGTGCGTAAGAGATTACGGGAAGGCCAAGGTGCTCAGCGATCTGAGGTCCAACCTGTGCTGTATCTCCATCGATAGCCTGACGGCCTGTGATGATGAGATCGTAATCGATATTTCTAAGTGCACCAGCGATTGTTGTAGATGTAGCCCATGTATCAGCTCCACCAAGTACTCTGTCAGTTACAAGGATGCCATTGTCAGCGCCCATAGCGATTGCCTCGCGGAGAACGTCTGCAGCCTTGGGAAGACCCATTGTAAGAACTGTAACCTCAGCACCTGTAGCGTCCTTGATTCTAAGAGCAGCCTCAAGACCAGCCTTATCATCAGGGTTCATAATTGCGAGCATTGCTCCTCTGTC
>DCHL01000070.1:23256-24089 GCA_002317595.1 Lachnospiraceae bacterium UBA1753
AGTGTTCCATCGGGATTGAACTTAACGCCACCCTTTGTATCAGGAACCTGCTTTATACAAACAACGATTTTCACGATTTTTACCTCCTATTACTTTAATAAGTTTGCAGAGATAACCATACGCTGAACCTCTGAAGTTCCCTCGTAGATCTCTGTGATCTTAGCATCGCGCATCATACGCTCTACGCCGTACTCCTTGATGTAACCATATCCACCATGGAGCTGTACAGCCTTTGTTGTTACTTCCATAGCAACCTCAGCAGCATAAAGCTTAGCCATAGCAGCCTCTACGCTGTAAGAGATCTTAGCCTTGGGATTAGCCTGGTACTCATCCTTCTTAAGAGCTGCCTTGTAAACAAGTGCTCTTGCAGCCTCAACCTTTGTAGCCATGTCAGCAAGCTGGAACTGTGTATTCTGGAACTGAGCGATTGAACGGCCGAACTGCTTTCTTTCCTTAACGTACTCGATTGTAGTCTCAAGAGCGCCTGCTGCAATACCAAGAGCCTGAGCAGCGATACCGATACGTCCGCCATCAAGAGTATGCATTGCGATGTTGAAGCCCTTGCCCTGCTGTCCAAGGAGATTCTCCTTAGGAATACGGCAGTCTGTGAAGATAAGCTCGTATGTAGAAGAAGCACAGATACCCATCTTGTTCTCCTTAGTACCGAATGTGAATCCGGGTGTTCCCTTCTCAACGATGAATGCTGAGATTTCCTTGAGGAACTTGCCTCTCTTCTCGATCTTGCCTGTTACAGCGAAGATTACATATACGTCAGCTTCCTTACCATTTGTGATGAAGCACTTAGATCCGTTAAGAACCCACTCATCTCCATC
>DCHL01000070.1:24173-24765 GCA_002317595.1 Lachnospiraceae bacterium UBA1753
CGAAAGCACCAAGCTTCTCGCCCTTTGCAAGGGGAACAAGGTACTTCTCCTTCTGCTCGGGAGTACCGAAAGTTAAAATAGGATCAGCGCAAAGTGAAGTATGAGCTGAAACGATAACACCGCTTGTACCACAAACCTTTGAAAGCTCCTCAACACACATAGCGTATGAAAGGATATCGCAGCCCTGTCCGCCGTACTCCTTGGGAATCGGAATTCCAAGGAATCCAAACCTTGCCATCTTGTCTACTGTCTCACGAGGGAATCTATGCTGCTCATCAATCTCCTGAGCGATAGGCTTGCACTCGTTCTCGGCGAAATCCTTGAAAAGCTGTCTCGCCATCTCATGTTTCTTGCTTAAAGTGAAATCCATGATTTTGTATTTCCTCCTTAAAATATTATAACCGACCCGGAACAATTCCGGGCCGCAGGGTAACAATTAAAGTGCATCAACGGGAGTCTTTGTACGATCCTCATTGTATACATAGAAGCCCTTGCCAGACTTAACGCCAAGGTTGCCACCACGTACCATCTTACGAAGAAGAGGACATGCACGATACTTAGAATCGCCTGTCTCATTGTAAAGAACATCCAT
>DCHL01000023.1:0-3123 GCA_002317595.1 Lachnospiraceae bacterium UBA1753
CCCCGTCGAAACCAGTACAAGCCCTTGATAAGTCTTACCGGTTTTCGCTAACATGTACGTATTCTAATCCAAATATCCAATACCGTCAACTAAACTGTCAGTTCAGCCTGCCATTACAGGATATCGGATTTAGTCTTCTATTTCACTGACTGCTTAAAATCACGCTCAGCCTCGCGCTTCATATCCTTCTTGGCAATATCAGCCCTCTTATCATAGAGCTTCTTACCTCTTGCAAGACCAATCTCCACCTTCACAAGAGAACCCTTAAAGTAGACCTGAAGCGGAATAAGTGTATATCCCTTTTCCTTTATCTTGCCAACAAGCTTCCTGATCTCGTACTTGTGCATGAGTAGTTTCTTCGGTCTGAGCGGGTCCTTATTAAAGATATTTCCCTTCTCATATGGCGAGATATGCATTCCATATACAATTACTTCTTCATTCTCAATCCTGATGAAGGCTTCCTTGATACTACACTTGCCAAGGCGAAGCGATTTAACCTCAGTTCCTGCAAGTGAAATTCCACACTCATATTTATCCTCTATGAAATAATCATGATAAGCCTTCTTATTATTCGCAATCAGCTTCACTGCCCCCTTTGCAGTTCCCACGATTACCACCTCCTAAAATTATCAATCAAAAAATGTGCGCCGTTAGGCCTACAACAAGAAAACCCCTGCGACTACATCGCAGGGGTAATCAAACTCTTCTTAGAACTTGTTGATATTGAGGATTACTGCAATAACAATAAACAGAACTGCGAGAACCTTCGTAATCTTCTCAAGAGTTCCCTCCATTGAACGTCCTCTGTTCTTTCCCCAATATGACTCAGCTGCACCGCTGATAGCTCCGAGTCCGGCCTGCTTGCCTTCCTGCATAAGTACAATTGCTGTAAGTGCAATACTAATAATCAAAAATATAACTGTAAGAACAATTCTTAATACTTCCACTTTAAAACCTCCAAACCAATCTGCCCACGGTATCTCAGATACCGAACAGAGATAATCTTATCATACCACTATTTATATTGCAAGAAATATTTTACCACGGATCTGACTGCGCGACACGGATCCAAAGGACCTTGAATCAACAGAACCAGCTCTGTTATCTCCCATTATGAAGAAACGACCTTCCTCAACCACATATGGGTATTTTACCAAGTCACTCTGCATCTCGGTCTCCGTGACATATGAAATGTAGGAACCCGCTTCAGCCTCTCCGTCTATCAGGACCTGCCCATCCTCAATGTCAATCTGACTTCCGCCTGTTGCAACAATACGCTTCAGATATTTATCTCCAGAAGGCATAACAACAAAAACCTTGTCACCCACCTGCGGGTCAAATCCTACCCTTGTGTAAAATACAAGCTGACTATCCCTAAGCTCAGGCGCCATAGAATCACCAGATACCCTCGAAACTCCCACCAGCACATTAAACACAATAAGCAGGAGAATAACCATAGCTCCCAATTCGAGAATCCAGTGGAGTAGATTTTTCTTTTTTCCATCAAAAGAACTGAATCTGTTATTCTGCATTAGTTCTGCTTCTTATCTCTGAATTTGAGGACACCATAAGCACCAAGAAGTAATATCATTGCTCCGAGAACAATGTACATCCAGATGTGTGTATGCGAAGGTCCCTCAACTGCTGCAAGCGGGGTCTCATCATCAGCAATCACTGCGAGCTCATAGGTGCCGTCATCGTTAATCTTAATCTCAGCAATCTTCTTATCCGAATCGTCCGAACCGGAATTATCCTCTGCTGCACCTTCAGCATCTTCCGCCTGAGCAGTATCTGCATCGGACTTTGATGAATCCGAACTTCCAGCGGATCCATCCTCACGGTTTGCACTTCCATTCTCATCAGAAGTGTTCTCGTCACCTGCCGAAATCACAGTGCCTTGATTATCGCTGCTTCCGTCGCCGCCACCAGCCACGCCAGGCTCACTTCCACCAGTAACCTGTCCTGTCTGACCACCTGAAGAACTTCCGTCATCGCCGGAATCTCCGCCATCGCTCTTGCCATGACCTGAACCCTTGCCAGAGTCCGTCTTCTCTCTTATTTTAATCTTGTCCTCAGAAACAGTAGGGTCGTCCTTCTCAGGAACATCGCCAGTCTCTTCAGCAACATAATATACAACTATCTCAACATCAGTCGCGCCCATTGTAAAGGAAACACCGTCACAGGGTTCCTGAATGGCAGCAAGTACAGCCGTATATCCATCAATTCTCGGAAACATAATCTTTACAGATTCTCCCTCGCTGAATTCATAAGTCTCTGAGGGAGCCGCCTCGGAATTATCTTCCTCGTACATATATATCATTGTGACCTTGTAAAGCCCTGTATCACCCTCAGCACCAACTGCTTCAGACTTCTCCTCTGCAAGTTCTGCCTCTTCCACAGGAATCTCATCGCCACTGATTGTAGTCGTAACCTGCTCTGTGCCATCGGATTCATATCCGTCAGCCTCATTTCCTGCCTTGAGTGAATTACCCCGTGCATATGCGCTCATGGCAATTACAATAAACATTGCAAGAATTATGCATATTGTTCTTGGCAATAATTTTTTCATATTGTTACCCCTTGTCATTCATAATATGTTAAAATGATATCTGAACATACTAATTCACAATACATTTACATTGATATACCATTTTACCAAATTATTATGTCAATATAAAGTATTTTTTTCAGGACAAAATTTATGAAAAAATATAAATCATTAAAACTCATCCAACTCATTGCTGTGATTGCACTTGCAATTGTTTCCGCAGGTTTCGTAATCATCGACAGGGATCTCTACTATCGCATTTCCCAGGACACTGCAACCATGATAGTATGTCTCATCCTCTGGATTCTGTTCGTAATGAGTTTCATCTTTCTGTATTATGACTTCAGGAACCTTGACCTCATCTCAAACAATATGAAGGCAATGAACTTCGCACTCGAAGCAGACCAGCTTTCGGGACTTGCAAACAAAGCAGGAATTGACTCCCTGATTGCGAAGTATTCACACGGTGCTCTTCCAAAGGACATGTTCTGTATCACGCTGACCCTTACCAATATCGGCAAGGTCAATCAGGCTGATGGTCAGACAGCCGGCAATCAGCTTATCAGGGTTTTCTC
>DCHL01000023.1:3291-5532 GCA_002317595.1 Lachnospiraceae bacterium UBA1753
ACAACCGGAACAGCCTCACCTGATGAAGGCATCACTACCATGCAGAAGTTAATTGCAGCATCAGACAGACGATGCATGCTGAAAGGTGCCGGCGATGAAGAAGCTTGATTTTGATTACATTGACGCACTGGTCAGAAGAATGCGCTCTGGTGATTCGACTGCATTCGGTCAGGTCTTCGCACAGACCTATGAAGACCTGTACAGTTTTGCATACGGATATCTGGAGAACGAGGAAATGGCACAGAAGGCTCTCGAGGATACCTATGTGCAGGCAATACGTGACAACCAGTCCACACGCTCACACGGTATTTTTATCTCATACCTCCGCCTGCTCTGTTTTAAGACCTGCTTCAATATACTCCACAGCGATGTCACTTCCATTTTGGTGGACGGCGTTTATGTCCCACTTGACAAGATATATTCGTTGCCCTTCCTGCAGTCGAGGATAGTCATACTCTTCTGCTGCGATAATTTTTCTGCGGAAAAAATAGCTGAACTGCTTGGTATGTCTGCCTCAGTTGTAAGACAGAACCTGGCTCTCGGAATCGAGACCTTGAAATAATATACGAAAGAACAATAAATGAAACCGAACGTTACTCTTGACGAAAAAAAAGCATCTGAAATAATGAACTCCGCCCTGAAGAGATGCGGCATGGAGCCCTGCCCGGTCCCGCTTAAGGACCTGGCTTCCTACAGCACCTATCGCTCGGAAAAGCATTTTGTCCAGTCCTCCATTCTGCTGGTAGTACTGGCTATGTTTCTTATGCTTCCATTTCTATTTATAAGACCATCACTCACTCTCACACCCGAAGAGAATGTGCCGATTGGCAAAGTGGCTTATATTGCGGAAGTATCATCCTTCGTGCCTTTCAGTTCAATTCATGCTTCAATAGACGAGTATTCCATGCCTGTTTATGAACTCAGCAGAGGAAAATACAGAATCGAGCCCACGATCAATGGCGAGCTTATTGTAAGGGCAGTCTCCTTCAACGACCAGTATAGTGTAATAAGCGTGAATGTTGACAGCGTGGACCGCAAGGCTCCTCATCTTACAAAGGACGCAATCGTCGGTGATATGCTTAAACTCTACGTTGCAGACGAGGGTTCTGGAATTGATGCTGACAGCATCTACGCCATTTTTGACAATGGTGAGAAGGTTGATTCACTCGTGTACGATGCGGAGAATAGCGTAATTACATTCCCAGCACCATCTTCTTCCGTCAATATTTACGTTGCAGATTATGCCGGAAATGAACTACACATGGTCCTCACTAAGAAGTAATTCCTATAGATAGCTGTACATGCGAATGCGCACTATCTTCTAATCCTAATCTTTGTTGTATATTTCACACCATCAATTGTACAAGAGACTACTGCCGTTCCACGCTTTCCCTGAATGGCAGATATCTTTACTGACTTATGGTCAGGCATCACTTCCATGGCTGCGAACTGCTTTGTCGTTATCGTAGTCTTCTTGCGTTTGCTGTAGTACGAGCCGTCCTTTATATTCCACTCACCATTTATCATGCTTGTGTCGCATAGCGAAATGACGGCTGAAAACTGCTCGCTCTCGGGGTCAGATGAGTAAATCACAGGAAGCTCTGACAATTTCTGTATCCTGGCATTCTGGATATGAATTACCTGCCTTATCACTTCCTTCTCTGTCTGTTCACTGTCTGTGTACCTCTCATACTCCACAGTTACATCATATGCCAATTTATTCTTTAATTTCTTGGCTGTAAAAAGACCGTTCTTGGTAACCCTCGCCGACTTAACGATATACTTTGTCGTCTTCTTCCAGGGTTTCTCATAGCCATTATCATCCGCCACGATTTTGTAGCTGCCCTTTATTCCCTGCAGATAGAGCTTTGCTCCCGCATTTACAGTCAGTTCCCCGCTTGCAGGCTCCACCATATACTTTGTGGTCTTCCGTAATTTAATGGGCTCAACTGCAACGGTATCATCAAGGGCCGAAATCCGACTTTCAACTGCCCCTTCATAGTCTGGTATCCAGTGGGCGTATAGCACAATATTGCCTTCGGAATCTCCTATACTATCCACTCTATGTCTATATTCTGAATCACTATACCAACCCTCGAATGAATACCCTTTAGTTCGCCAATCTTCCTGTGCATCATATAGTTGCAGAGATTCTCCCTTCCAGAATTCAGTTGGATTGTCTTCAGGATTGATTCCACGGCCACAAAGGTTGTATGACACGCTGAATGGCCCCGGAAGCTG
>DCHL01000016.1 GCA_002317595.1 Lachnospiraceae bacterium UBA1753
GATGATTCACATGCCTCACATATCATAACATCATCGAGACAAGCATCTTCCCACACTTCCCGATGATTCACGCACCCTTATCTATCTCTTCCTCAGTATCGCCTCTCCCACAACCATATCCTCAGGGGTGGTAATCTTGATATTATCGTAAGACCCTTCCACCAGATGAATCTTCACATCCGAGAAGGTCTCAACAGCCATAGTGTCATCCGTAATGGCTATTCCCTTGGCAAGCAGCAAAGCTTCAGAAGCCAGAAGCCTCTCATAGCAGTCTCTGATCAGGGCCGCCTCAAACACCTGTGGTGTCTGAATGGTCCAGAGCAGGTTCCGGTTGAGAGTCTCCTTCACGAATCCAGAACCATCCTCAAGCTTGATTGTATCCTTAGCTTTAACGGCAGCCACACAGGCCCTGTTTTTCTGCACGCTCTCAAGACAGCGCTCAAGAATGTCCTCTGTCACAAAAGCACGCGCTCCATCATGGATAAAAATATAATCAGCGCCTTCACTCGCCATGATGCCAGCATATACGGAATTGTACCGCTCCTTGCCGCCTGGCACAATGCGCCTCACCTTATCAAAGCCATAACGGCTCACGATTTCACGGCCACAGTACTCCTCATCTCCTGGCGAGACCACCATGATTATCTCATCGACAAAACTTTCCTGGAATGCCTTGAGGGCATAGTAAATCACAGGAAATCCGTTCATCTCCAGATACTGTTTCTTTACATTTCCGCCCATTCTCCTGCCGCTGCCCGCAGCAAGCACAATCGCTGTACACTTCATCGCTTCTATCTCTCACCCAGCTTAAGATTAGGCACTGCATTCAGGTCAAGGCCCGAACGAACACCGTTCATATACTCATAATATCCAGCACAGCCTATCATGGCCGCATTGTCAGTACATAAAATCGGAGACGGATGATAGAATTCAATCCCTCTCTTTTTGCAGGCTTCTTCCATCGCCTTCCTGAGGTGGGTATTCGAAGCCACACCGCCAGCTATGGCAAGCTTCTTAACCTTGTTCACCTTTGCTGCTTCCATCGCATTTCTCACAAGCACATCCACAACTGCCGCCTGGAAAGAAGCCGCGATGTCAGCCTGGACAATCTCCTCGCCCTTCATCTGGCAGGAATTGAGATGATTGAGAACTGCTGACTTCAGGCCACTGAAGCTGAAGTCATACGCATCTCCTACCTTTGACCTAGGAAAAATTACAGCCTCAGGATTGCCCTCATAGGACACCTTGTCAATCTTTGGACCACCGGGATATCCGAGTCCAATTGCCCTTGCAACTTTATCAAAGGCCTCACCCGCAGCATCATCCCTGGTTCTTCCAAGAATCTCAAACTTGCCGTAATCAACAACGTTCACGAGGTGTGTATGTCCCCCAGAAACCACCAGACACATAAAGGGTGGTTCAAGTTCAGGATTCTCAATATAGTTTGCGGCAATATGTCCCTCAATATGATGCACACCGACAAGAGGCTTGCCTGCACCATATGCAAGAGCCTTCGCAAAGGACACTCCAACAAGAAGCGCACCCACGAGACCAGGACCGTAGGTAACGGCAACTGCATCAATCTCTTCAAGTGTCACACCTGCCGTGTTAAGTGCCTCCTCGACAACATAATTTATCTTCTCAATATGTTTTCTTGATGCGATTTCGGGCACTACACCACCATATATTGTGTGCAGGTCAATCTGAGAGGATATAATATTAGAAAGAACAGTTCTTCCATTTACCACAACAGAAGCCGCAGTCTCATCACAGGAACTCTCAATCGCAAGAATTTTTACATCTTTATTTTCTGTAATATCAGTCATCATTTTCATCTTTTGCAAGGGCCCATCCTAATATCTTCCAATGTCCCTTCTCATCTTTTCTAAGAATAAACTCATGATTAGAACTCATAAGCGTACTTCCCTGCCTCAAATTATACAGACAGTACAGCATTGCGAGGTCTCCCTTTTCCGTCGTCTTATATTCAACATCCACACTGGAAGAAACGGAGTAGCTCGAAATCTTGATATCCTTGTCCTTGTAGCTGCTAATATCGAACTTTAAGGACTCCAGATACTCCGCGTCAGTCTGATTGGCCTTCAGCTCATCATCCAGAAGATCTCGGGAGCGCGAAGCCAGTTCCTGAAGCTGATAATCCGAAAACTGCCCATCGTAAAAGCACTTGGTGATGGCAGCATAATACTTCACCACTTCCTTCGGTGAAGGCGGGTAGTCCGTGTCGAGATTGCGGAGCAGCACCTCATCAACCTCAGTCAGCGATTTAGTGTTGTTCTCCTTGGCCTCCACGCGCTTGTTGGACAGATGGAAATAATAGCCCACTACCAGTCCGATCATGACAAGTGCAATTATAAAAATTTTAACCGCGCTCTGACTTTCTTCTTTCTTCTTCGCCATGGGCTATCCTCCTTTCTGTCAAAAAATATTCTGCAGGCTCAATCATTCAGTACATTCCTGAACAATCCGACAATTAGTCTTCCTCAAAGTTGAGTTCTGTACTCTTTCCATCCTTGCCCGGATGGCTGTTTGCAAAAATCGCCTTAACATCATTCATGAACGGTTCCGGTCTCACAAGTGACGGACTGTAATGTGTGAGCCACATCTCGCCAACCTCAGCATCCCTCGCAAGCTGTGCCGCCTCATAGAAGGTCATATGCTTCTTTTCCTTCGCGCTCTGAAGCTTCTCAGGCTCACCATACATGCCCTCACAGATAAACAGATCTGCGCCCTTGGCGTTATTCACAATCGATTCCGTCGGCCTGCTATCTGTGCAGTAGGTCAGCTTGATTCCCTTACGCGCAGGCCCAAGCACCATATCAGGTGTGAAGGTCACACCGTCATTCTCAATTGTCTCCCCCTTCTGAAGGCGGTTCCAGAATGAAAGCGGTATTCCCTGCTCCTTGGCACGCTCTGCAGAGAAGCGACCTGCCCTGTCAATCTCAAAGGTATATCCGTAGCAGACGACATTGTGATTAACCCTGAAGGCTGTGATACGCATCCCGCTCAGTTCCATCGACTGCACTGCCTCCTCAAGCTCAATATATCTGATTTCAAAGGGCAGTTCAGGAGCAATCATTCTAAGCGCTCCCACGACTCTCGCAAGTCCCTTCGGGCCAATCATATAAAGCGGCTCTGTCCGCTCTGCATTTCCCATCGTGAGAAGGAGTCCAGGAAGTCCGCTGATGTGGTCTGCATGATAATGAGTAAAACAGATCACATCTATAGGCTTGGCACTCCAGCCCTTCTCCTTCATGGCTATCTGCGTTCCCTCGCCGCAGTCAACCAGGACACTGCTCCCGTTGTACCTCAGCATGAGGGATGTAAGCCATCTGTATGGAAGCGGCATCATTCCACCGCATCCAAGCAAACATACATCTAACATTAAATCACCCTATTCCACGGATGGCCTCATCCACATAATGAGGGCATCCTCCTTCGGCTGGTCATAGAAACCTGGTCTCACACCCTCGCTCACAAATCCCAGCTTTTCATATAGTCTGATAGCCGGCACATTGCCCGCTCTCACTTCCAGTGTATAATCCCTGACGCCCATCTCACGGCTGGTATCCATGAGGTACTTAAGCATCAGTTCTCCAATTCCCCTGCCTCTGTGCGAAGCAGCGATAACGACATTTGTTATCTCCCCATCGCCGCACATATTGCGGATTCCACAGCATCCAATCGGGACGCCATCCTCCTTCGCAACAATGTAGTAGGCATAATCAAGTTCTATCATCTCAAGAAAGTCCTGGGGCTTCCAGGGCATTGAAAAGGTCTCCTCCTCAATCCTGCTGACTGCAGCTACGTCACTTTCCGTAATCTCAGAAAAAGTTATCATGCCAGTTCACCCTATCCGCGCAAACCTCTCACGCCAGTCCACCGTTTCCCTGCGAGTCTCACGCCTGTTCCTTCTCTGCCCGCTCACGTTCCGCCTGTGACAGTCTCAAGTATTCAGGCTGATGCTGCGAAGCATTCTCATATTTCCCTTCGGAAAAATATATGCTTCCAAGCAGTCCCACCGAAGCTGCCCGCTGCCGGTTCATGCTCGAAGGTGCCACGATGTACGGAACCTTAATATCCGCAAGTCCGCCTGCATTAACAGGGACACCATCACCAAGGATAACGGCCCGTTCACCCAGCTCATTTATTTTTTCCACAATTTCAGAAAAAGCCAGGGCGCACTGCTCAAGCTGGGCCTCAAGCTTTCCATCCTCAGAAAATCTGTAAAGTCCCGTGTAGACCTGATTGCGCCTTGCATCCATCATGGGGCACACAAGCCTGTCAGTTCCCCACATATTCATTGCCAGGGCGTCAAGCGTAGGCACACTTACAATAGGCTTCGAGATTGCCATCGCCAGTCCCTTTACAGAGGCCGACCCAATTCTCAGTCCTGTGAAGGAGCCGGGTCCCTTCGCAATCGCAAGGGCATCAAAGGACGACAGGTCCTCCTCGGTCATCCTCACAACCTCATCCAGCATTCCCATCAAAGTCTGGGAATGTGTCTTTTTGTGGTTCACGCTATATTCAGCTTTTAAAATATCATCCTCGATAATTGCAACACTTGCTGTATTGCCAGAGGAATCAAGCGCTAATATCTTCATGGTCTCTCTATAGTAATCCTTCTGTAGTCAAAGCCCTTCTCAACATCCTTCTCGATTGTGACCCCAATAGTCTCCTCAGGCATTATCTCCTCAATCAGATTGGCCCACTCAACCATGGAAACACCCTCGCCGAAAAAGCAGTCCTCATACCCTATCTCGTACATCTCCTCGACATCACCGATACGGTATACATCAAAGTGATAGAACGGCAGCCTCCCCTCATCATAAACCTGCAGAATCGTGAAGGTCGGGCTATTGACCGGCTCTTCTATCCCAAGTCCCTCTGCAAACCCCTGAGTGAACACGGTCTTGCCCACTCCGAGGTCCCCAACAAGGGAAAAAATCTGGCCTCCTGTCGCTTCCTCCCCCATTTTTTTCGCAAGCTCAAAAGTCTCCTTCGGGCTGTATGTCTCAATAATAATCTGTGCCATAACTTAAAACCTGATTTTCACTTTCTTTGGCTCGACGTGAGCACAGATATACTTAATCACATCAGTTACATCCTCACCAAGGTCTGCCCTGGGAAAAATCGTGGCAACATTCTTACCAGTGTAAAGCATGATGCTCTTTCCAGTAGAGACAGCCTTGATTACCGCATCCCAGCTGTGCCCCTGAACGATATCGCCCTGAGACACCTCAATGCCCTCTTCAGAAAGTCTGTAATGGAGTGGGTGCTTGTAGGCCTCAACGGCAAGCATCTGCTTCTTGCAGCTCATGTAAAGAGCAACCGGCAGGTAGAGAATGCACACAATACCAAATATCAGATAAAGCGGATTCTTAAATCTCACAAAATTAGCGATAAGCAGAATCCCTACGAATGTTCCAAGTATTCCCGCCATACTCCTGTAGGTATGGTAAAGCGAGTAGTCATAGAGGACTCCAACATTCATATTAACGTCAAATTCTATTCCATTTTCCACAGCTGATGTCCTTCTTTCTTTTTCCTGATAAACAAAATAAAGGTTGATTCCCCACGTCCTGTCAGACATAGAAAATCAACCTATATTGTACGATAAACAGCAATCTCTTGCAAGAGTTACCTGCCTTCATTTCCTCCCTTAAGGATAGGGGAAATCTTCTTGTAAACAAGGAATGTGATTACTGCGGAGAGCAGACCCTTGACTACTGTGAAAGGAAGGTTAAACACGAAGAGGCACTGAAGAATTGACTTCATTGAAGGTGCAATTGCCTGATACATGCTAAGCACTACTTCCTCGGGCATGAAATTGTAGTAGAAGGGATACACTACAAAATAGTTCGAAGGGATGCTGATAAGTCCCATTGCAACAGCTCCGGCAATAGAACCGATAAGCGCATTCTTCTTTGTCTTATTCTTCTTGTAGAAGGCTCCTGCTACTGCAGTGAAGACTGCCCCAAGAATAAAGTTCGAAAGCTCACCAACTGTTGCTGACTGTGACACTGCACAGTGAATGAGGTTCTTGATTCCCTCAATGATTACACCTGCCAGAGGTCCGTATGCAAAGGCTCCGATCAGCGCGGGAAGGTCCGAGAAATCGAACTTGATGAACGCCGGCATGATAGGAATAGGAAACTCGATGTACTGAAGCACGAATGCCACCGCACTGAGCATTGCCACACCTGCAATGTACCTTGTTGAAAATCTACTCTTTCTTTCTGCTGCCATAATAAAAATCCTCCTGTGAATGAATAATTTTCAAGGAACGCCTTCTGAACAAAAATGTAAAAAGAAAACCCTGAACCATATAGATTCAGGGTAATACTCGTTGAAACACCAGCCATACACCTAACGGTGACCTGGCCACTTACATCTCATTCTTCTTCCATCCAGACTCTACTGTTGGTTCAGGATTCTAACCTGATCAGCCACTGCCGTAGCAGCGGGTCGTGGACTCGTCATTGACATCACCACCAGTTGGGACTCTCACCCTACCCTGAAGAACCACCTTGATTAAATTGTAACCGGTCTTTTCCGACCAGAAAGAATTGTACTACCAGACAGTCGTTGTGTCAACAGGCTGAACAGGTGCCACCTTCTGCTTGAGAACTGCATAGAGCTCTGCGTTAGTCTGATTTACGTAAGGATTTACGTAGAAGATGTAGAGAATACCACATGTGAATATTCCAAGGATGTACCATCCGATGAAGGACAGGTCAAGCACGAAGGTCTTCCACTTCTCGCCCATCATCATCTCCCTTGACTTCGCAAAGCACTCTGCTGTTGAAAGAGAAGGGTCCTCTGCAAGAAGGTAAGGAATCATTCTGTACTCATATCCCTTGATGATACCAGGAATAACAAGCAGCAGTGACCACAGTGACAGATAAAGTCCCATGAGGAACATTGTCTTAACAACATTTCCATAGTTGTTGGTAAATACAAATCCCATCTCAGAAAGGCTTGTTCCAGGATTCTCCCTTACATCAACAGTGAACTTCCTACAGCCAACCTGAAGAGGGTTAAGCAGGAATGTGCTGATAAT
>DCHL01000020.1 GCA_002317595.1 Lachnospiraceae bacterium UBA1753
CCGCCGAAGCAGACCACGCAGCAGCAGGCACAGCCGCAGCCACAGGTACAGCAGGCACCGTCGAAGCAGACAAAGCAGCAGCAGGCACAGCGGGCTGCTATGCTGGCTCGGCAGATGCCAAAACGGATACTCCCAAAGAGAGACGTTGATCTCGTTTCGGATTTCAAGCCTTATCACGAGGCTATGGTGCAGGGGTCAATCAAAGCCAAAACAACACCTAATAAACTTGTGTCGGATAACCGATGCTGGGCATATTCTGTATATTTTCACCTTCAGAAGGTGTACGGCGGCAAAGCAATTCCAAAAGAATTGGACTCTCCAGATAAAATAATTACTGCTTATTTGCACAAGGATATTGAACTGCTGGCTAAGCGTTGGGGACAAGAGATAACAGAGCAGGCTTATATTGGTCATGAAAAGGACCCGTCATATGTGAAAACCATACTCACAACAGAGAATAACGCGACTAAATATTACAGGGTGAATTATGATGAATTTGAGGATAAGCTCAAGAGTAATATGTTTACCGTGGCGCCAGTTCTTAAGGCCCTTCTGGGAGCAAATTCCGGGTATGTTGTTGAGAACTATGATCCGGATAGTGCTGCTAAGACCAATGACGAGTACATAAATGTCAAGGAGATAATAATGGATGCACTTGAAGAAGGTTATCCTGTTTCTGTTTCCACTGACAAACATTATTATACTGCTGTCGGTATGAAGGACTATAAGCATGGTAACAGTGAAGCTAAGCTCGAGGTTTATGACCCATACGACCCTTCTGGGACTAAGATGCTGGATTTTAGGACTGCATTTAAAAACTCTGGATTTTCCTACTGCGTACTGCAGGAAGAACTGAAGACGAATTGAGGCTGAGACATGGTATTTTCTGAAGTATATAAGATTCCGGACTGGGTGTATGCCCAGCCCGGAGCGAATCCGCCAGCTGTCGCCGAGAATGCCGAAATAATTGGTATTCTTGGCGGAAATGTAAAGCGAAAGTATGGTGGAGTATTTTTCGAAGTGAATTATGAGTTTTCAGTAGCGAGGCTTCTGTATATTTTCGTGAAGCCTGAAAAGCGTGCCCAGGGCTGCGCCACGTCGCTGCTTAACTTTGCGCTGATGCGCCTTAATAATCTCGGGATTGATAAGGTGTCTGCTGAGCTGCCCTTTGGGCGTGATGATCTTGCGGCAGTGCTGCGTAGTGCTGGAATGGAGGCGGACGAAGAAGTTCGCTACCTTATTTTTGACAAGGAGACAGCAGTAGAGAGGCTTAAGGAACTTCAGGTCATCGGTGGTACTGGTGAGGTGGTCATTTCCAGGGTAGAGCACTTTGAACGTGCATCGGCAGAGAGGCAGGCCCATATTCTGCCGCTTCTCGTAGACTCTGGACTACTGTGCTTTGGTGACACTGATTTTACGGTGTTCAGGGAAGGCCAGGGCGAAGAGTTCAGTGCACTGTGTGGAAAAATTGAATCAGGGATGCTGACGGTTGACTCGGTAAGCATTGACAGGCGGAATCCAATGACCTATGGACAACTTATTTTTTACACTGTTGCAAGCTGTGCTGCGGACACAGAAGTAGAGCATGTCGCACTGCAGTATCGCGATGAACAGCAGCGCAAATGTCTTGTTGATACATTTGGTGAGGGCATCGAAGAACAGCCTGTGGTGATGTACAAAAACAGCCAACAGTTGTAATATTCTCCCTTTTTTGCTAAAATGCCATATAAGTGTGCTTATGTAGATTTGGCACGCAGAAAGGTTGGACACTCCGACATGAATTTTGTGGAAAAAATATTTGGAACACACAGCCAGCATGAGGTCAAGAGAATTGAGCCCATAGTTGACAGGATTGAGAGCCTTAGGCCTCAGATGACAGCGCTGTCTGATGAGGAACTTAGAGATAAGACTAAGGAATATAAGAAGAGACTTTCTGAGGGAGAGACACTTGATGATCTGCTTCCTGAGGCTTTTGCCACTGTGAGAGAGGCAGCGAGAAGAGTACTCAACATGGAGCACTACAGAGTGCAGCTTATCGGTGGAATCATCCTTCACCAGGGACGTATCGCCGAGATGAGAACTGGTGAAGGTAAGACACTTGTGTCTACCGCGCCTGCATATCTCAATGCACTTGAAGGCAAGGGCGTTCATGTCGTTACAGTTAACGACTACCTTGCAAAGCGAGATGCTGAGTGGATGGGAAGAGTGCACGAGTTCCTCGGACTTACCGTAGGTGTCGTTCTGAACGACATGAGTAAGGAAGACAGACAGAAGGCATACGGCTGTGACATTACCTATGTAACCAACAACGAGCTTGGTTTCGATTACCTTAGGGATAACATGGTTATCTACAAGGAGCAGCTGGTTCTTCGTGACCTTCATTATGCCATCATCGATGAGGTTGACTCGGTTCTTATCGACGAAGCGAGAACTCCTCTTATTATTTCTGGTCAGTCAGGAAAGTCAACAAAGCTTTACGAGCTCTGCGATGTACTTGCAAGACAGCTCGAGCGTGGCGAGGACATGGAGGACTTCTCCAAGATGGATGCCATCATGGGTATCGAGCAGGAGGAGACGGGAGACTTCGTAGTAAATGAGAAGGACAAGATTGTCAATCTGACTGCACGCGGCGTGGATAAGGTTGAGAAATTCTTCCATATTGAGAACCTTGCAGATCCTGAGAATATCGAGATACAGCACAACATCATCCTTGCCCTCAGGGCACATAACCTTATGTTCAGGGATCAGGATTATGTTGTTAAGGAGGATCAGGTACTTATTGTTGATGAGTTCACAGGACGTATCATGCCTGGCCGCCGTTATTCTGATGGTCTCCATCAGGCAATTGAGGCCAAGGAGCACGTGAAGGTTAAGAGAGAGTCCAAGACTCTTGCGACAATTACCTTCCAGAACTTCTTCAATAAGTTTGAGAAGAAGTCGGGAATGACCGGTACTGCGCTTACTGAGGAGAAGGAGTTCAGGGATATCTACGGAATGGACGTTGTTGAGATTCCGACCAACAGACCTGTTGCGAGAAAAGATCTTCAGGATGCAGTATACAAGACAAAGAAAGAGAAATACCACGCAATCGTTGAGGAGGTTGCAAGGGCTCACGAGACAGGTCAGCCTGTGCTTGTTGGTACCATCACTATTGAGACTTCAGAACTCCTCTCTGGATTGTTCAAGAAGCGTGGTATTCCCCATAAGGTGCTGAATGCAAAGTTCCATGAGCTCGAGGCTGAGATTGTAGCTGATGCTGGTATCCATGGCGCAGTTACAATTGCAACCAACATGGCAGGCCGTGGTACTGATATCAAGCTTGACGATGAGGCGAAGGCTGCAGGTGGTCTTAAGATTGTCGGAACTGAGCGTCATGAGTCAAGACGAATTGACAACCAGCTCCGTGGACGTTCAGGTCGTCAGGGAGATCCCGGTGAGTCAAGATTCTATATCTCACTTGAGGATGATCTCATGAGACTGTTCGGTTCTGAGAGGCTTATGGATGTATTCAATGCTCTCGGAGTTCCTGAGAACGAGCAGATTGAGCACAAGATGCTTACAAATGCCATCGAGAAGGCTCAGGAGAAGATTGAGAATAACAACTTCGGTATCAGAAAGAACCTTCTTGAGTATGACCGTGTAAATAATGAGCAGAGAGAGGTTATCTATGCAGAGCGCCGCAAGGTTCTTGATGGCGAGAGCATGAGAGATACCATCTATACAATGATAACAGATACTGTTGAGAAGTCGGTTGATATGGTTATCGGTGAGGACGGAACAAGTGAAGACTGGAATCTCCGCGAGATGAACGAGGTTCTTCTTCCTATCATCCCTCTTGGCGTGATTAAGACTCCTGATGTGAGGGGCATGAGCAAGAACGAGTTCAAGCATTATCTCAAGGAGAAGGCTGTTAAGCTTTATGAGGCCAAGGAGGCTGAGTTCCCTGAGGCTGAGGCGATAAGAGAACTCGAGCGAGTTGTGCTTCTCAAGGTAATTGACAGAAAGTGGATGGACCACATCGACGATATGGACCAGCTCCGTCAGGGAATCGGACTCCAGGCATTTGGTCAGAGAGATCCCGTTATCGAGTACAAGCTCACTGGATTTGATATGTTCAACGACATGATTGACAATGTTCAGGAGGAGACTGTAAAGACACTCTTCCATGTAAAGGTTGAGCAGAAGGTTGAGAGAGAAGAGGTTGCCAAGGTAACCGGAACCAACAAGGATGATTCTGCAAAGAAGGCACCCAAGAGAAGGGTTGAGATTAAGGTTTACCCCAACGATCCCTGTCCCTGCGGATCGGGTAAAAAATATAAGCAGTGTCACGGACGCAAGGCATAATTTTTTGAAATGAGATAAAATATGGCAGTAATGGATTTAGATGCGATAAAACTTGAACTGCCCTCTTATGAGGCTCCTCTTAAGGAGCTTCTTAAGTCACTGGACATAGATGTGAAGAAGCAGAGGGTAGAGGAACTTGAGCGGCTGATGCAGGCCCCCGATTTCTGGGATAATGCTGAGCGCGCCCAGGGACTGATGCAGGAACTCAAGACCAAGAAGGATGATATTGAAGCCTGCGAGAAGCTTGAGAGCCAGTATGCAGATTTCTATGACCTGATTGCCATGGCTGTAGAGGAATCTGATGATGATATGGCAGAGGATATCAAGGCCGAGTACGAGGACTTCAGGAGTACCTTCGAGACAATGCGCCTTAAGACTCTGCTTTC
>DCHL01000036.1:0-11680 GCA_002317595.1 Lachnospiraceae bacterium UBA1753
CGCGAGAGTTTCTGGGGCGTGGGTGCAAAAACAAGTGATTTCCTGGTTTGTTCCACCTTGTTGCCGGCGAGGAAGTGAAAGTTTCTTGGATATGGGTGTAAAATCAGGAAATAAGAAACATATTCCACCCAGTTTCTTGCGAGAGAAATGAGTGGAATCTTGATATGGGTGTAAAAGCAAGCAGTTTCCTGGTTTATTCCACCCGTGGGCAGAGCAGTTTCTTATGTGCGAAGGTGTAAAATCAGAGAATAGGAAACATATTACACCCAGTTCCCTGCGAGGGACGTGAAAGTTACAGTGGCATGGATGTAAAAGCAAGCAGTTTCCTGGTTTATTCCACCCGCGGGCAGAGCAGTTTCTTATGTGCGAAGGTGTAAAATCAGGGAAAAAGAAACATATTCCACCCATATAGCTCACATGGGATGTGAAAGCTTCTGAGGCGAAGGTGTAAAATCAGAGAATAAGAAACATATTCCACCCATTTGCCTCTGCGGACGAGAAAGTTACAGTGGCATGGGTGTAAAAGCAAGCAATTTCCTAGTTTGTTCCACCCGCAGCAGAAGAAGTTTCTTACGTGCGTGGGTGTAAAATCAGAGAATAAGAAACATATTCCACCCAGTGTCGCATCAAACTAAAATGCCCGTGCCGAATCAAGCTAAAATACCAGTGCCGCATCGAGCTAAAACGCCACGTGGCCTACCGATGTTATTTCTTGTCAGAATCCGAGTGAGAAACTATACTATAGTAGTATCTGGAAGATAAGATATCCAAAAAGACAAGATATCCCCAAAGACAAGATATCCCCAAAGACAAGATATCCCCAAAGACAAGATATCCTAAAAGATAAGATATCCTAAAAGATAAGATATCATTATCCAATAAAAGGAGAAACACAGTATGCCACCACATGGACACAGTTCGAGTTCTCATAGCTCGCATTCGCATAGCAGTCATAGTAGTCATCATAGCTCATCGTCGCACTCGTCCCACTCGTCGCACTCCTACAGTTCGTCGAGCAGTTACAGGTCGAGGAAGAATCAGCCGTCGGGTTACGGCAGCAGTGTAAAGCGCTCTGTATTCAGATGTAAGAATCATGATTATCACTATTACGACAAGAGCTGGGTTGATCAGACAACAGGCGCAAGCTATCGGCAGGGATACTATGACGAGAATGGAAATTACTATAAGGCAGTTGCTATCAAGGAAAAGGACGGCAGCAGCTTTGTCTTTGCCACCTGTGAGTATTGCGGAACTGAGCAGAAGTTCTCGTGGAAGGAAGGCTTTGATGCAAACTGTCCCAATTGTTCTGCGCCCTTCTCGCTGGAAGGCGTTGTAAGGGATGAGTCGACAACTGGCATGGGCCCTGATTCAAAGAAGCTGCTGATGATTGTTCTCATTGTCTTTGGTGTAGTCTGGGTGGCTCCATTTATGCTTATCCTGGTTGCTGGAATTATTGGCTTTATTGTGAGCCGGCTTCCGTCAGTTAATCCACAGGGATATGAGACTGTGGAAAGCAGCAGTGAAGGATATGGAGAGAATGATGGGTCTGGAAGTGAGGAGAATACAGTATCTAACCTTGATATCTTTGGCGAGACAATCTATCTTGACGGAGACAAGGGCGGCAGTTACAAAATTGTGACGGGGCAGGACTTTTACAACAAGCGCCTGAAATGGGACTATGGATATGACAGCTACTACGACAAGTCGACTGACTGTTATGTGTGGTACAACACAGACGTTGCTCCTAATCTCTGGCAGTACTGGTATGAGGGAATCTCATCAGACTACGGCGATTATGGCTGGATGGAGTACGAGGATACAACCGACGACGGTCAGGACAATGGAGTCTGGTACATTGAGGAATCCTCTGGCAGCTGGGTAGAACTGCCAGATAAGTACGATACAACCAATCTGTGGCACATCGTGACGGAGGATTGACGTGGCGCCATAGGAGTGCACTGCGGGAATGCACAGCAGAATTGCGACGCGGGATTGCGCCGCCGGAGAGGGATATTTGGAGAAAAAATAATTACGTTTACTCATGCATAATGCGGTACTGCTTTGTAGCGGTACCGTATTTTTTGAACGCAGAAAGCTGCGTAGCGAAGCGGATTGCGTTAGAGCTGCGTAGCGAAGCGGATTGCGAATGTCCGCTTTACTGTTGTTTTTTGCAATAAAAATGATAAAATCATCAAGAACGAAATAATAGAAAAGTAGAATTATGAGTGGTTTTGTGATGGAAACTAAGAAGAAGTCCTATGTCAGGGATATGACAGACGGGAATGTGATGCTTCACATGGTTGCATTTGCCCTTCCGATGCTAGCTGGAAACATGTTCCAGCAACTTTACAACATGGTGGATTCAATTATTGTTGGACGCTTTGTGGGCGCGAACGCTCTTGGCGCGGTCGGCTCGGTCGGTGCGCTCAACTTCCTGTGTTTTTCACTCTGTCTTGGACTTTCTAATGGTATTGGAATTCTTGTATCGCAGTTTTTCGGAGCGGGCGAGGATGAGAAGGTCAAGACTTACATTGCCCATGCTGTCTATGTAATACTTGCAGCAGGCATGCTGATGAGCCTGATCAGCTTTCTGTTTGCAGAGCCTATACTGGGAATGATGAAGACACCCGAAGAGACCTTTGCTGATGCACTGTGTTACATGAAGATTGTCTGCGGATTTTCTGTGGTGGTAGCCATTTTTAACGGGATTTCGGCAATTCTAAGGGCACTCGGGGATTCGAAGACGCCCCTCATATTTTTGGGAATAGCATCAATCGTAAATATTGCGCTGGATGTGCTCTTTGTGGTGTATCTTCATATGGATGTTGCGGGAGCGGCCTACGCCACAATCATCTCCCAGGGCATTGCGGCGGGGGGTTCGGTTCTCTGGGGAATCAGGACCAATCCTTATCTTCGGCTGCATAGGGAACACTTTATTTTTGACAAAAATATTGTGTGGCGCGAGATTGTGATGGGCATTCCGCTCTCAGCTCAGGCTGCGACGATTTCCGTGTCGTGCATTGCACTTCAGAGTGTGGTGAACAGATTCGGTGCAACAATCATGGCGGCGTACACGGCCTCCAACAGAATCGAGCAGCTGGTCCAGCAGCCCCTCAACTCTCTGGGGATGGCATCATCAACTATCGCCGGCCAGAATTTCGGTGCGGGTAAAAAAGATAGAATCTACAGCGCGGCTAGGAGCGGTATGCTGATTAATTTCCTATTTGCTGTACTCATGATTGTCGTGATGTACACTCTTGGCAATGAGATTGTGGGTATTTTCATTGCGGATTCGCAGGTCATTGAAATCGGCGCAAGCGGTCTTCGGATCACAAGCTGTATGTATCTGTTCCTTGGCATGATATATGTGTACCGCGGCCTCCTGAATGGAGTGGGAGACGTGAACTTCTCCATGATGAATGGTATCGCCGAGGTAATCTGCCGAATTTCATTTGCGCTCATTCTGATAGGGATGTTAAACTTTAATTACATGGCAGTCTGGTACACGAACGGACTCACCTGGACAATCGTCGGTCTGTTCAGCGTGGTGAGGTTCTACCAGGCGAAGTGGAGCCTGAAGAAGGTTTGAGGAAATGTTTTTTCAGCGAGAAGAGAGCTGGGAAGAGATGAGAGGAAATATTTTTTCAGCGAGAAGAGAGCTGGGAAGAGATGAGATATTAAGTTTTCTATACGAAAAGGGAGGAAAAAATGGAGAATTTCAATTTCTATGCACCAACTTATTTTGCATTCGGTAAGGATGCTGAGGCTCAGACTGGTTCGCTTGTAAAGCGATTCGGCGGCACAAGGGTAATGCTGCACTTCGGTGGTGGAAGTGTTATCAGGTCTGGTCTTCTTGACAGAGTAAAGAAGTCTCTTGATGCAGAGGGAATTACATATGTTGAGCTCGGCGGCGTCAAGCCAAACCCTAGAAGCGGTCTTGTTTATGAGGGTATCGAGCTTTGCAGAAAAGAGAACATTGACTTCATCCTCGCTGTAGGTGGTGGAAGTACAATCGACTCTTCAAAGGCAATCGCTGCAGGTGCAGTATACGATGGAGACTTCTGGGATTACTACGAGGGCAAGCCTGTTGATAAGGCACTTCCCATCGGAACAGTCCTGACAATTGCAGCAGCAGGTTCAGAGGGATCACCCGATTCCGTTATTACAAAGGAAGAGGGGATGATTAAGCGCGGAGCAAGTGGTGAGGCCTACAGACCTAAGTTCTCCGTACTCAACCCGGCGCTCACACAGACGCTTCCCGCATATCAGACAGCCTGTGGTATCACGGATATCATCGCTCATCTTTACGAGAGATATCTTACCAATACAAAAGATGTTGAGGTAACTGACAGGATGATTGAGGCACTTATTCTCGCAATGGTGAATGAAGGCCCCAAGGTTATTGCCAACCCCGACGACTATGAAGCAAGGGCAAACATTATGTGGGGCGGCATGATGGCCCACAATAATTCATGTGGTGTCGGTAGGACTCAGGACTGGACAAGCCACAACGTTGAGCATGAACTCTCAGCTCTCTACGACTGTGCACACGGTGCCGGACTTGCAGTGGCGATGCCTGCAGTATTCACATACACAATGCGTCACGACGTAATGCGTTTCGCTAAGATTGCAGTTCGTGTATGGGGATGCCAGATGGACTTCGACAACCCTGAGCGTACAGCAAAGGCTGGTATCGAGGCCCTCAGAAACTTCCTCATCTCAATCGGAATGCCTAAGAACTTTTCAGAACTTGGTGCTAAGGCAGAGGACATCGAGCAGCTCGCTCACACCTGCTGTTACGGCAACGGTAACACAAGCGGAATCCTCTATGGATTTACCGAGCTTAAGCAGAAGGATGTCGAGGAAATCTACAAGCTGATGATGTAATTAACGTCGCATGCCGACAGGCGTGCGACCACGTCATATTCCGATGAGATGTAACAGTGATAGGGGAGATTATGAATCAGAATCCAACAAGAAACAATCTAATTGCACAGCTTCGGTTACTGGTGAGGAGCCTGCTGGAATCGCTGGTTTTCGTGCACCAGGCGATGGGTGTGCTGCTTGTGTACGTTCTGGCCTGCACATTCTTTGTGGACTTTGTGGCATTCAATATTTTCCGTGGTCTCTGGAGTCTGGCCCTTCGCTCGATACCTGGCAATTATCTCACTGACCAGAACATAACGCAGCTGCTGCGACATCCTATTTCACTTCTGATTGGAGTCCTGATAACAGTCTGCTTCTGCATTATCTGCCTCTGGCAGAATGCTGGAATCCTGATGATTATCGAGTACAACAGACAGGGCCAGCCTGTTAAGCTGTTTAGCATTTTCTATGAATCCCTTCTTCAGGTAAAGCATGCTTTCAAGCCCTCGAACTGGATGATTTTCGTGTATATGCTGCTGATTCTGCCGCTTACTGACCCGAACATGACAATGTCGGTATTTTCCGAGATGGTCATTCCGGAGTTTATCATGGACTTCATCCTTGCCAAGAAACTTCTGGCTGTTATTTTTGCGGTTGCTTCGGCCGTGGTTCTATATTTTTACTACAGATTCGTGTTCGTGCAGTATTGCTTCGTGCTGGAGCAGAAATCCTTCAGTGAGTCTGTAAGGGTTAACCGGAGAATCGGCCTGAAAGCGCAGATTTACGCAGGAATTACCCAGCAGATTGTGGCAAGCGCGGCGGGGCTCCTCTATATTGGAATACCGATGATGCTCCTTGGCGGAATTGCCATACTGATGACGTCAGCTCTCAGTTCTTCAGGAGTGGCGGATGCGGCGGCAACTTTTATCTATAACGCGTTTGGCGTTGAAACCTGCAAGCTGATTGGCCGTGCTTTCGTCAAGCTGATTGTCTCGGTTTACATGGTGAATACTTTTCACAGGATCTGTGATGAAAAGGGCGTGGAACCAGATATCGCTCTGCCAGAGAACTGTGTGAAAAAAGAGGGGAGGATACGTTCCTTCCGCATGTGGGTTTATGCGGCCTGTGCGGCGCTGTACCTCGTTTTCGCGGGAGCAGTTGGAGTAATGATTTGTTTAGGGAATCTGAGCCCTGAATCCGTGAAGGAAATAATTGGAGAGATGGAGATTGCGGCCCACAAAGGTTATTCCTCGAAGGCGCCTGAAAATACCATGGACGCCTTTGAACTGGCAGCGAATTCGGACAGTGTGAGCTACATCGAACTGGATGTGCGGACCACGAAGGATGGCGTTCCGGTGGTCATACACAACGAGAGCCTCAAGGAGGCTACGGGAAAAAATATCAGCGTTTACAATGTGGACTATGATGAACTCAGCGGGATGGCGGCATCCTACACCTTCAAGGCGGAATATCCGAAGGCGCGAATCTCGTCACTTGAAGATGTGCTTGAAAAATATTCGGAGAGGGTCCGTTTCATCATTGAGATTAAGGATTCACCACGTTCGCCTGACCTGCCATATCAGGTTGCCAGGCTGATGGAAAAATATGACATAGTGGAGACAAGCGTTGTCCATTCTGGTTCCTATGATGCCATCACGAAGGTGAAGGAAGCAAATCCTGCCATCACCTGCGGATATATCGTGGCCGTGAGTATGGGAGGATTCTATGATCTTGAGAATGCTGATTTTTTCAGCTTAGAGCATGACTTCGCCACCAGCAGGGTCATAAAGAATATCCATGACAGAGGCAAGAAGGTGTTTGTCTGGACCGTAAACGAGACCCGCTCCATGGAGGATGTGCGCTACAGTGGAATTGACGCCGTCATCACGGACTATCCCGATGAGTGTGCTAAGGTGGTCAATTCGGAAGCGAATCTGCTACGAGAGGTGCTGGACAACACGGGTGAACAGATGGGACTTGATGACATTGGGAATATTTACGCTAAGCCAGACAGCGTGAAGGATGCAGGCTTCTAAGAAGGCGAACAGATATTGAAGAAAGGACCTAAAGCTGAGCTCTCCTTGTAATGCTCCTCGAGTTCTAAGAATGCGAACTGTTTTTTGTGAATTGTTTATGTGGAAAAAAATTGAAATCACAAGAAATGTATCATAGATGTGCGTATAGATATTACAGAGCTAAGGGCACTGGGAAACTAAAGGGGAAGAATAAGGGAAGACTTCATTTTTTCAAATGAAGGAATGTGGAGGATTGAGATGGAAACAAAGACAAAATCAGTTATTTCATCGGCTTTAATCGCAATCAGTGTGATGGTAGCGGCTGCATTTGTAGGTATTGGACTTATGAACTTCAGGTCCACAGAGTCACATACAATTGCTGCTACTGGAAGTGCCAGCACAAATTTTGAATCTGACCTTATTGTATGGAGAGGTAACTACTCTGCGCATGCGGACACATCGGCTGCGGCCTACACTCAGATTGAGCGTGAGCAGGCGGTTGTTAAGGGATTCCTTCAGAAGAATGGCGTGAAGGACAGTGAGATGAGCTTCAGTGCAGTGAATGTGTACCATGCAACAAGGGATGTGTATGATGCCGATGGTAATTACAGAGGTCAGGAATATGATGGATATGACCTGAGCCAGAGCATTGTGGTGACTTCAAGCGACCTTGATGTTGTTGAGAAGGTATCGACGGATGTGTCGAGCCTGCTTTCTTCAGGAATCGAATTCACATCAGATGCTCCGGAGTACTATTATACAAAGCTTGATGATCTGAAGCTCGAGCTTATTGATGCTGCAACTGAGAACGCAAGGCAGCGAGTTAATATCATCGCTGAGAAGTCAGGCGCCAAGGTCGGCAAGCTCACAAATTCAAATCTCGGTGTGTTCCAGATTACAGCACAGAACACAGGAACAAGCTCATATTCTTACGATGGATATGTGGATACATCTTCAAGGCAGAAGACCGCCACGATTACGGTCAGATTGGAGTATGGACTGAAGTAATAAGTTGATGATATCAGTGTCAAAAGTCATCTCCCACGATATGCGAATATTGTAGTGGAAATCGAGCAGGCGCACGCCTGCTCGATTTTTTGCGTTGGTATGTGTGCTGCTGTGTGCGAAGGGGCTATCTAGGCGAATCGCACAAAAGAAACTTTTTGGATAATATGTGCGGAGGGGTGAACTAAGCGAAACGCACATACCTGCAGGAGGGCTTCTTATGTGCGTTCAGGTTAGGTTCGGCTATTGCACACAAACCCAAGCATGCTTAGGCTATGAATTATATGTGCTTATCGTTCAGGATGCGTTCCTGCACATAAGCCCTAAAAGGGCGCGTATGTGCGGACTGCCCAGAATGCTCCTGCGCACATAGCCCCAAGGAAGCAAAACCACCGGCTCATGGCCGGTGGTTGCGACAATGTGTCTTAGGAAGAAGTATCTTACAAAAAACTATCTTAAGAAGAACTATCTTACAAAGAACTATCTTAAGAAGACATCTCTTATTTCCCAATCGCTGCCTTATAATCATCTACGGAATACAGGCCTTCGAACTCTGCAACTACTGCACCAGTGCCATCAAAGACTAAGGTGTAGGGGATTGCACTCACATTGTAGTCAGCACTGATGGAACCGTCAGGGTCGCCCGCTGCCATGAGTGTGAGATTGTTGTTCTTGAGGAACTTTGCAGTGGCTGTGTTGTCGCTGCCGCTGCAGATGGCGATGAACTTAACGTCTGAATAGTTGTCATCATCCTTGAGCTCCTGCAGGATTGCAAGCTCTTCCTTGCAGGGATTGCACCAGGTCGCAAAGAAACTGAGAACTACAGTGCTGCCACCCTGCTCGGAGAGAGTGAACTGCTCACCTCCTGAGGTGGTGACTGTGAAGTCTGGTTTTTCGTAGTTTGCCACGATGCCATCATCAATTTTCAGCTCGGCACGCTCAATTATCTGGTCGAGAAGAATCATCATAAGGTCGATGGATTCAGTGAGATCCGCTATGTCGTCTTCCTCAGCTGTCTCGAGATCCGTGTTTCCAATCTCTGTGATGATTTCTGCTGCCTGAGTGAGCACTTCTTTGACCGCATCATCCTCGGTGAGGGATGCTTCCTGGCAGGCAGTGACTATGCTGTTATATTTTTCCACCAGGGCATTATAGCTGTCGTGTAGCTCAGGATATGCCGCCTCCTCGGTGAGAGCAGCATCCCCACTGGCTGAATCTGTTGTGTTAGAATCTGAACCGTCCAAACCAGCATTATTCAAACCCGGATCAACCGAATCCACAGCACTGTCTGCCTGTGCGGCATCAGATATGTCTCCAGAGCTTACATTGCTGTCTGGTGATATCTGAATTGTCTGCTGCTCATCCTTTGAAGCGGCCTTTATATCCACGATGCATGCGCTGAGGATAACAATGATAAATGCAGCGAGTATTGTGACTATTCCTGCAATATAAACTCTGAATTTCATATCTTTACCTTCCTTTCAAAATCACAGGCTGATTAGAAAGGCATCAGCCTGCACATTGTTTACTGAAGCGGGAGATGGAACTACCAGTCCCAGCCACCACCGCCCCAGTCGTCGCCGCCGTCGTCCCAGCCGCCGTCGTCCCAGTCATCCCAGTCGTCGCCGCCGTCCCAGTCATCCCAGTCGTCGCCGTCGTCCCAGTCATCCCAGTCGTCGCCGCCGTCCCAGTCGTCGTAGTCGTCGCTGTCCCAGTCATCGTAGTCGTCGCCGTCCCAGTCGTCGTAGTCGTCGCCGTCCCAGTCATCGTAGTCGTCTTCGTACCAGTAGTCGTCGTTCCAGTCGCAGCCACCGCTGCCACAGTCACCTGGATCTACCCACGGCCAGCCGTAATCATAGCTGTCATCGTAATAGTAATCATCGTCAAAACCACCGAAATCATCACCTTCATCATAGTAGTAATCGCAGGAACCATCGCCGCAGTCACCACCGAAGTAATCATCGTAGTCGTCGATGTAATCGCAGGAGCCGTCGTCACAGTAGCCATCGCCGTAATCAAAGTAATCGTCATAGCCATCATCGAAAGCATCACATATTTCACAATATTCATCATCAAATTCTTCGCCATCGAAATAACCCTCGTCGAAATACTCGTCATCGTACTCGTCATCGTACTCGTCATCGTACTCGTCATCGTACTCGTCATCGTACTCGTCGTCGTACTCATCATCGTACTCGTCGTCGTACTCGTCATCATACTCGTCGCCAGCATCACTGCCGTCATCAGTGTCATCGCTCTCATCGACATCTTCGGTATCGTCTGTTGAATCCTCAAAATCGAGGAGTTCATCTGCGTCATCGGAGAGCTTGGTAGCTTTGGCTGTGGAAGCAGTTGAGTCCTTCTTGCTGCCTTTCTTGCTGCTCTTCTTGCTGTCCTTCTTCTTGTGGTCCTGGGGACTTGCCTTGGAAGTAGCCACCGTCGCCGTTGATGTTGATGCTAATGTTGATGCCGTTGCAATCACAGGAGTAGGAGTTGTGCCTTCTGCCACGATTTCCTCTGGCGTTACAACTGACAGAAGCAACTGGCCGTTAGCTGCATTTGCAAGAGTCGTCTTGTGGACGTGTGTTTTTGAAGCAGTTGCAGTAGTCTTGCCTGCGGTCTTGCTGGCAGTTGCGGTAGTCTTGCTGGCTGCTGCAGTAGATGTATCCTCGGCCACTTCGGCTTCTTCTGCAGATGCTACCTGCTGCGCAACGCTGTTTTCCTTGTTTCCAGGATAGATTGCGGAAACACTCATGGTCAGCAGCATTATCAAAGCTTTCAATTTCATAAAAAAACCTCCTTTCGAAATGTGCGCCGCTTCATTTGTTGTAATGAAACTATACATTCCGAAAGGAGGTGTGATGTGTGCTGTTAGTACAAAATAGCCGTTTGTGAAAAACTGTATGAAAAATCGCTCAGCGAAAAATTGTTCCGTGAAAAATCGCTCAGCGAACATTTTTTCAGCGAAAAATTGTTCCGCGAAGGCTTCTGTTAATAATCCGGCAGTATCAGGAGATAGAGGAGTGCAACTATCGCCCAGAGGATGAGAGTGAATGCGATCCGGATGACGATGTGTCTTGAAAAGCGTTTCAGGAAATTCCGGATTCCAAGGTAGTTGCCAAACCATGCGGCAGTGAATACCACAATGAGGAACGAAATAGTGTTATCGTAGACTGACAGTTCACCGATGTCCATCATAATATAGAAGGACAGGAAGTGCAGGATTGCTGATGAAATCATCCTCAGTGGATTCAGTGTTCTGAAGCCTACGGGAAAAAATTTCCGAGGTGCCTTAATTCCTGCGAGGTCGCCTAGAAGAATCTGATCAATATCGAATGCACTTCTGAAATTATCTATTGAATCATAGAGCTGCTCGGCATTCTGGAACCTGTCGATGCTGTCGACCGCCAGGCACTTCCTGACAATTTTTTCAAAATGACCTTTGCAGAGTTCCTCGTTGGGAAGTCTGCCTGTGAGGAGGAAGTTGATGGTGGAGCCGACACCGTAGATGTCAGTCCTTGCGTCTGAGGCTCCGAAGCCGTACTGCTCGGGCGCTGCGAAGCCGCCTGTTCCCAGCAGGTGTGTATCCTTCATCTGGTTGTTGGCTGTATTCTTGGCTGCATCAAAGTCAATGAGCCTTAGCATTCCATCGCTGGTCAGCATTAGATTGGAGGGCTTGATGTCGCGGTGGATGATGGGGGGCTTTAGATCGTGAAGGCTGATGAGTATGTTGCAGAGACTGAGCGCGATGCTCTTAACCTCACCTTCTGGAAGCGGGCCCTTCTCCTCAAAAA
>DCHL01000036.1:11811-12614 GCA_002317595.1 Lachnospiraceae bacterium UBA1753
CAGTAGGCCGCAATTATTTTTTTCACAAACAGCTCACCCGTCTCCACATGCTTGACCAGCATGACCTTATTCTTTTTATCAAGAGGAGTTATCTCTGTGTAAAATGAGAGTGTATATTCATTCTCGATTGTCATGGTGTCATTCCCTCTGCTTAAGATCATTCCCACTGCTCAAAATAGAGCTTCATAAGGTTTGAGTTATACTGAGATTCATAGTATCATAATGATTAATATTCTACAATTATTGTGATTGAATTGACGGGGAAGTGCGCAAAGGAGATGGATCGTGAACGATAAGGAAACGCAGCAGCTTGAAGATTTTTTGAAGAACGCAAGTCTTGATGACCTGGAGTCGTATATCGGTGAGACGGGTAACACAGTGCCGCTGTCTGACTATCTTAATGAGTATATCGCAGAGCACGGACTGGTCCTGGCGGATGTGATTAAGTTAAGCAACATGTCGAGGGACTACGCCTACTCAATTTTTAACGGGAACAGGAAGAATCCCACCAGGGACAGGGTGATTGCTATCTGCCTGGCCTGTCACATGGACTACGCCCACACGCAGAGGGCACTGAAGCTCTGCAATGCAGGCGTATTATATGCAAAAAATATGAGAGATGCTGCTATCACAATCTGTATCAATCGCGGAATCTTTGACATCGGTGAAGTGAACGAGTTTCTTTTCAGTCACGAGATGGATGTGCTGAAGACCTCAAAGGACGTCTGAATCGCAGGGACCCTCTTGGGCAGGTGCTCGTCAAGCATCCTGAAGGCCTGAAGGTAGAGCAGCAGGTTGTATAT
>DCHL01000036.1:12759-15328 GCA_002317595.1 Lachnospiraceae bacterium UBA1753
GGCACAGGAAATATCCCATGTAGAGGCCGTACATTGCATGTCCAGGGACGCTGTAGAGCGCCCGCAGGACCATGACCGTGATGTCGCCGTCGAGTGCGTAGAACAGGTTCTCGGTAACACCGAAGCCGAGTCCGACGAAGATTCCTGGGACTGCACCGCACAGGAGAAGGGCCTTGCCTTGGAACTTCGCGGAAAGGTCTCGAGAACAGGTGAGTTTCGCGGAAGAGTCACGGGAATAGGAGAGCTCAGCGAAATCGTCACGGGAATAGGAGAGCTTCGCGGAATCGTCACGGGAACCAGGGACCTGGCTGGTTATTTTTTCATATGCCCTTTTCATGCCTCCTGCCACAGGGAGCATAATCAGAAACTTTCCGAGTTCTTCGGAGAAGGCTGTCACCACAAAGTTGTCATAGTACATATAGATGTAGGATGATTCCTTCATGCCCGCGAGGAAGATGTCTTCGCCTGCAGTTTCTAAGGCAACTGCCGATATGACGGTCAGGGCGCCAAGTATGAAGAGACGCCACCGCTGCCCTCGGCCAGTCGCCGTCAGGTATTCATTTTTGGATAACCAGCGGACTATCAGCAGTCCGGGGATGATTGCGAGAATCAGAGAGATTATCATTATTTTCCCCTTTTTCGATATAAGTGTGTTTTTACATATCTAACGGAAAAAGCATGATTTCTGTAAGTGAAGCATCTGAAACAAAGTAAAGACCTTACAGATTTGGCTCAGAAATCTTCATTTCTGTAAGGGCGACACATTCATGAAAGTGGAAACCTTACAGATTTGGCTCAGAAATCGCGTTTTCTGTAAGTGCGGCACTCAACAATCTTTTCATGCTTATTTTGTAGAGAGCACCATACTTTTTCGTTATATTTTTCCTCCCAATACAATCAGCAGGGAACTGACGAGTCCGAAGGCAGTGAGCAACACGATTTCGAGGCTCCTGCTTCGCTTTTTCTTGTCCTTCTTTTCTGTCAGGCCGCAGCCTGCACAGAATCTTGCACTGTCGGACATCAGTCTGCCGCAGTCGTGGCATCTTATCATTGGCATTGCTGGCCCCCTTTCCTGTTACGACTTCATGTTTCGAGTGTGGTTTGATGGCGCTTGCGGGTATGGGCTAATTGCGTTTCTGTGTTGGGATTAATTGCTTTACAGGTACAGTTTACTGGCGAGATGGCTGGGGCGTGTATGCTAACAGCACACATTGTGATATGCGCATAGTGCGGCAGTCCTTTTGCGTAAAATTGGCTGGGGGGAAACTTGCAGAAATCATAAAAAAATCATCGGCAAGAGGTGAAAAAAAGTATATAATGTTTTCAGCACAATTTAGCATACGAAGGAGAGAGAGTATGAGAGAGAGAGTTACGGGAACCATATCAAAGGTTCTTGCTGCAGCTGTGCTTGCAGCGGTAATGACAATGATGTTTGCCCTGCCTGTATTTGCAGGAGGACGGTCTGGAGTCTACGTTATTGTCAAGTATTATGATGCATCAACAAAGGATGATTCATTTGATGTTCAGGTGCTGGACCCAGATAAGCAGTTACCACTGGATGTTTATATCAATGGTGTCAAGAATTATTCTGCAAAGAAACCGTTCAGACAGGATTTTTGTCGAAACGAGTATTTTGGCGTAGATGAACCACAGCTGTCATCTGTTTCAGCGAATTCGGTAATTGGTCTCAGCATTCCGGTCCCCGATGGTTACTCATATGTAAAGCGCACTGTGTACTATAAGCCCGTGCATGCTGCTTCTCCAACAGAGACAGAGCAGCCGGCATTTGTCCGTATTGAAAAAACTGTGGGTGGTGAAATAAGTGGCTATCTTGGATACGGTTCACACAGCCTTGCGACCTGGAATGAGGAGCGGGAGACTGAAGATATCAGGCTCTCCGATGCCGGGATTACAGGAACCCTAGCGGATTTTCTGAGATATGAAACTGAAGGATATGAATACTATGGCTACCTTGACATCGAAATGAGTGTATACCTTCTGAAGGATGGGGACAGACCTTATACTGACAACCCTGAGGAAGATGAAGATTTTGCCCCGTATATTGATGACGGCAGATTTTCAGATCCAAGCAAGGTGGATACCGGTCTCTATGAGTACGAGGTCAAGATGACAGCTGGAAGTTCCATCACGGTGCCGGAGTTTAAGAAGACTGCGGGTGATAGGAGCTATAAGATTACGTCAAGTAAGCCCAAGGTTGCAACAATGACTTCAAAGGGTAAGCTTTCCGTAAAGAGCGGGGGCTGCACGGAAATTCGCGTGACGAAGGATGACATCACATATATTTTCACCGTAACGGGAGTGAAGCCTGCCTTCCAGAAGAAGAAGTTCTATATCAATACCTATAGTGATAACGATGAGACTGGGTATGCTTATGCAGGTCTTGAGTGCCAGATGATGAAGGTCACATATACATCAAGCAAGCCTGACATCGTCTCCCTCATTGACGAGCGTGGTAATGTCAAGGGACTCAAGCGCGGTAAGGCGATTATCACGGCCGACGTCTATGGGAAAAAATATAGGTGTACGGTCTATGTCTATGACCCAGCGC
>DCHL01000036.1:15440-16737 GCA_002317595.1 Lachnospiraceae bacterium UBA1753
TCTCAAGCAAGGGTGTTGTGAAGGGCGTTTCTGCAGGTGAGGTGACAATTTTCTGTAAGAACAATGGACGTACGCTCAAGAAGACAATCACAGTTGAGGAGAGATAAAATGGGAGAGAGAATTATTAGGATTGCAAAAAAACTGTCTGTGGGTATGTTGCTTGCGGCGGTGATGACAATGATGTTTGCCCTGCCTGTATTTGCAGGAGGGGCTGGTGGAATGTGGCTTCGTATTGAATATGTGGATGCTTCCACTGAGTTCACAAATTTCGATATTAAGACACTTGATCCAGAAAAAAAACTTCCGGTCGATGTGTATATTGACAATAATAAATTCAAATCGGAAGTGGTTCCATTGGACCAGTATGGACATTGCAATGAGTATTTTGTGATGTATGGTCTTGAGACAGCATCAGTTTCAGCAAACTCATTGGTTTCGTTTAGTATCCCGGTTCCTGAGGGGTATAGCTATGTCACAAGAAAGCTGTATACAAAATATTATGAAGGCGAGGGTTTCTATGCTGACACTGCAGCAAGAATATGGGTCAGCAAAAATATTGCTGACCTAATCACAACTGATCATGTGGCCCGCTGGAATCCTGAAAACGAGACAGTTGGATTTAGGATGAGTGACTGTGGACTGCCAGCCCTCGATGAGTATCTTTCTTCAGAGAACGAGGATACTCTCGATGTGAGAATGCAGGTGTTCCTGTTAAAGGACGGGGACACAGCCTATGATCCTTCTAAGCCTTCAGACCCAACCAATCCTGAGGCTCCCGTCATTGCTGACACTAGGTTTTCATCTCCGCAGAAGCAGTCGGATGGTTCCTATGCATACGATGTGATTACGCCCCAGGGAAGCACCTTTACAGCTGATGAATTCAAGAAGGCTGCAGGGGACAGGACATATAAGATTAAGTCCTCAAAGTCCAGTGTTGCCACGATGACATCAAAGGGCAAGTTCGTCGTCAAGAAGTCCGGTGAGGCTGTCATTACCCTTACCCAGGATGGGAAAAAATATATTTTTAACATTAAATCCGTGCTTCCAAAGTTCCCAGTGAAGAAGCTTTATCTGAATGCAGGCTCTGTGAGTGGAGACGCCACCAACAAAGAATATCTTGCATTTACTACCTCTGGTCTTCGCGACAGTGCCACATATACCTCAAGCAACACAGCGGTGGTTTCTGTTGATGGCGAGGGCAATGTCGAGGCCCTGGCGAAGGGCAAGGCTACGATTACAGCCACCGTCTATGGGAAAAAATATAAGTGCACGGTCTATGTCTATGACCCAGCGCTTA
>DCHL01000036.1:16855-20372 GCA_002317595.1 Lachnospiraceae bacterium UBA1753
GTTGTGAAGGGTGTTTCTGCAGGTGAAGTCACAATTTTCTGTAAAAACAACGGCAGACTCTTGAAGAAGACAATTACTGTAAATGAGAACTAGATCACTATAAATGAGAACTAGATTACTATAGAACTTGATTTGTATAAAGGAGAACCAGAATGAACGACACACTTAAGGTGCTCGAGACCAGAAGAAGCTGCAGGAATTTCGATCCCGACAGGATGGTATCTGAAGAAGACCTTCAGGCGGTAATCAAGGCGGGAACATATGCTCCCACAGGAATGGGTAAGCAGAGCCCCATTATTATAGCTGTCACCAACAAGGAGATGAGAGACAGAATCTCTAAGGAGAACGCCAGGATTATGGGAGCGGCAATGGATCCCTTCTACGGCGCTCCAGTAATTCTTATCGTCCTTGCAAACAGGGAGAGAGTGACCTACCAGTATGATGGTTCGCTTGTCATGGGAAACCTGCTTAACGCTGCACAGAGCCTTGGACTTGGCAGCATCTGGATTCACCGTGCGAAGGAAGAGTTTGAGTCTGAGTTCGGCAAGCAGATTCTGGCTGACCTTGGTATCGAGGGCGACTACGAGGGCATCGGACACTGTGCACTCGGTTATGCAGCAACACCTGCAGCTGAGCCTGTGATGAGAAAAGATAATTACGTGTATTACATTAGGTAAAATTGTTTTGTGAAGCGGATTGTTACGGTTCGCTTCACATTTTGATTTATGATTCGCTTCACATTTTGATTTATGATTCACTTCACATTTTGATTTATGGTTCGCATTACATTTTGGTTTATGGTTGAGAGATTTTTATGAAACTTAGTGAGCTGGCAGTCGGTAAGTCCGCTGTTATAACTGAAGTCGGCGGAGAGGGTGCGCTTTATCAGCACTTCCTCGATATGGGCGTGATTCCTGGAGCGGAGATCACGGTGATTAAGTATGCCCCCATGGGCGACCCGATTGAGATTGAGGTCCACGGATACACACTCACGCTTAGAATTGCTGATGCGGAAAAAATTTCAATTGATGAGATCGATGGCAGGGCAAACCAGCACGACCACATCAAGACGATAGAGATTTCTGACCACCCGGGACTTGGCGAGGATGGCAAGTACCACGCCAAGGGTGACGGTGAGCCTGTGCCGGAGGGTACCTGTCTGACGTTTGCCCTCGTGGGCAATCAGAACTGCGGAAAGACTACGCTGTTCAATGCACTGACAGGCTCAAACCAGCATGTGGGCAACTTCCCTGGAGTGACCGTGGACAGAAAGGATGGTCAGATTAAGGGGTATCCCAACACGAGAGTGACGGACCTTCCCGGAATCTATTCGATGTCGCCCTACAGCAGTGAGGAGATTGTGTCGCGTAATTTTGTACTCATCGAGAAGCCGAAGGCAATCATCAATATCGTGGATGCGACCAACATTGAGCGAAATCTTTACCTCTCAATGCAGCTGCTTGAGATGAACATACCCATGGTTATCGCCCTCAATATGATGGACGAGGTTGAGGGAAATCATGGCTACATCGACATCAACAAGATGGAGGCACTCCTTGGAACACCTGTAGTGCCTATTTCTGCGGCAAAAAATCAGGGCGTAAGTGAGCTGATCAGTCATGCTATTCATGTGGCTAAGTATCAGGAGCGGCCTATTGCCCAGGACTTGTGCAGTAAGGATGACCACGGCGGTGCTATCCACCGCGGAATCCATGCCGTTGCTTCAATTATCGAGGACCATGTGGAGAAGTGTGGTCTTCCCCGTAGGTTTGCGACCACCAAGGTCATCGAGGGCGACCACCTCGTCATTGACAAGCTGGGACTTGATGAAAATGAGCTTCAGATGATTGAGCATGTCGTTAAGCAGATGGAAAATGAAGGTGGCATGGAGAGAAGTGCTGCCATCGCAGACATGAGATATGACTTCATTGAGCGAGTGTGTGAGTGCACTGTGGTCAAGCCGGCTGAGAGTAAGGAGCATGTCCGTTCAGAGAGAATTGACCGTGTCCTTACTGGTAAGTGGACCGCCATTCCCTGTTTTGTGCTGATTATGGCTCTGGTATTTTTTCTCACCTTCAATGTGATTGGAGCCTTTTTACAGGGTCTGCTTGAAATTGGAATTGATATAGTGACTCAGATAGTAAAAACCATTATGGAAGCCGCAGGCGTCAACCATGCGATACGAGACCTGGTGGTTGAGGGAATCTTTGGCGGAGTTGGAAGTGTTGTGAGCTTTCTGCCGATTGTTGTAACTCTGTTTTTCTTCCTGTCCATCCTTGAGGACAGTGGATACATTGCAAGGGTTGCATTTTTCATGGACAAGTTACTTAGGAAGATTGGCCTGTCAGGAAAGAGCATCGTTCCGCTTCTGATTGGATTTGGATGCACTGTTCCTGCCGTGATGGCGACCAGAACCCTTCCCTCTAAGAGAGACAGGAAGATGACGATCCTGCTCACTCCGTTTATGAGCTGTACGGCAAAGCTTCCTATCTATGCATTCTTTGTGAGTGTATTTTTTCCGGGCAAGGGCGGTTTCATCATGACTGGTCTCTATTTCCTGGGTATCATTAGCGGAATAATTGTGGCACTCATTTACAAGAATACGATATTTAAGGGCGAGGCTGTGCCCTTCGTCATGGAGCTTCCCAACTACAGGCTTCCTGGTGCAAGGAATGTTGCCCAGCTTCTCTGGGAGAAGGCTAAGGATTTTCTGACTAAGGCCTTCAGTGTAATCATGGTTGCTACCATCGTGGTATGGTTCCTTCAGAGCTTCAATCTTACCTTCAACCACATCGAAGATTCAGCCGACAGTATCATGGCTGCCCTCTCGGGAGTCCTGGTTCCTGTGTTTGCCCCCATAGGTCTTGGTGACTGGAGGATTATCACCTCCCTCATCTGTGGATTCATTGCCAAGGAGAGCGTGGTCTCCACAATGGAGATTCTTTTTGGTGGCCAGGTGTCATCCGTGCTCACTCCTGTCATGGCTGCCGTCCTTCTGGTATTCTCGCTTCTCTACACTCCCTGCGTTGCAACAATCGCAGCTGTGAGACGTGAGCTTGGAACTGGCTGGGCAATCGGCGTGGTCCTGATTCAATGCACCTTCGCCTGGATTGCAGCCTTCGTGGCGAGGATGATATTCCTGGCTGTGATGTGAGTGTTTTTCTGATTTGGATAATCTTTTGTGATTGGCTGATGTTTTGGGGAGATAGGATACATGCATGTTGTGGATATCGTGATAATTGCATTTATCGCAGCGGGCCTTTTACTTGCCTTCAAGATCCGCAAGGACAGGAAGAAGAATGGGAAAGGATGCGACGGCTGCAACGGGGCCTGCGGTGGCTGCAGGTGAGCTTTGTGAGAGTTGTGGTGTAGCTCTGCTTTATTAGAATTGTGGCGCAGTTATGCTTTATGAGAGTTGTGGTGCTGTTATGCTTTATGAGAGTTGTGGTGCAACGGAATCTCGAGAAATCGATGTTTCCGTTGCATTTTTGTTGCCATAGGAAACATCTGTGCAACG
>DCHL01000014.1:0-3174 GCA_002317595.1 Lachnospiraceae bacterium UBA1753
GAATACGAGCTTGTCAGAATACGAGGAAAAAATGATTTTTTCAGATAAATGCGTAATCATAACTGGTGGCGGAAGCGGAATAGGTAAGGCATGTGCATCCCTGTTCCAGCGAGAGGGTGCCTATGTGTGGATTCTTGGAAGAAATGAAGAGAAGCTTGAGAAGGCCTGCCGGGAACTCAATGAAGTAAACAACTCCGAGGGTGAAGTACAGGTGATGCCTGTAATGTACCTGGCTGCGGATATCGCCAAGGTGTCTGAATGTGAGCGGGCCGTGAAATTCATCACAGAAAAGAATGGCAGAATAGATGTCCTGGTTAACTGTGCAGGAACCTCAACTGCAGGATCCTCACTTGATGTGACCGAGGAGATGTGGGACAGGATGGTGGACACCAACCTGAAGGGAACCTTCTTCATGTGCCGCTATGCGCTTCCGGAATTAATTAAGTCCAAGGGAAACATTGTGAATATCAGCTCTGACGCAGGAGTCGTGGGCAACAAGGAGCTTGCTGTCTACTGCGCATCAAAGGGCGGAGTGACCGTGATGACTAAGTCGCTGGCGCTGGAATTTGCGGAGAAGGGCGTTCGCGTAAATTCAGTATGCCCAACTGAGACCGATACACCGATGATGGATGTGGATGCCATCGAGTACGGCTACGGTTCAAAGGAAGAATTTGAAAAGCAGCTCCAGTTCATCTTCCCACAGGGAGAGAATGCAAGGTTCGTGAAGGCCGAGGAAGTGGCTGAGTCTGTGCTGTTCCTTGCCGACAACAGGAAGGCTGCGGCAATAACAGGAACCGCGCTGATGGTCGACTTTGGAATGACTGCCGGATATTAGGGCTGCGGGGAATATTAAAAGGATTATTCTGCGAAGAGGTGTGAGGGATTATGGCTTACTTACCAGTTTTCATAGATATAAAGGATAAAGAGTGTCTTGTAATTGGCGGCGGCAGGATTGCACTCAACAAGGTGAGGGTGCTGCTGGATTTTGAGGGCACTGTGAGGTGTGTGGCACGGGAATTTTCCGATGCGCTCATGGAACTTGCAAAAGGGAATGACAATCTGATCCTTGAGGAGCGTGAGTATACCACAGAGGACCTTGACAGGTCGTATCTTGTGATAGCGGCGACCGACAGGGGCGAGGTGAACGCTGAGGTTTCGAAGTACTGCAGGGAGCACAGGATACCCGTGAATGCAGTGGATGACAAGGAAAACTGCGGCTTTATTTTTTCCAGCTATTTAAAGGAACAGAACCTGGTGGCAGCATTTTCAAGTTCCGGCAACAGCCCGCTGCTGACTCAGTATCTGCGGGACAGGGAGCGCGAGATTATGACTCCTGAAATGGGACAGCTCAACGAGCGTCTCGGCGCCATGAGAGATGAAGTCATGCAAAAATATGGCAGCGAGGCTGAGCGGAGGGCAGTGTACAGGGCTGTGCTTGAGGAGTGGCTGTCAGGGCAGGCATAGCACTTATGAGGATACAAAGTAACGGGGAGATAAATGTTTGTAATATCATTAAATTATAAAAAGGCGTCAGCGGGAGTCAGGGAGAAATGGGCCATTCCTGCCGCAATGTCAGAGCAGCTCCTTGACCGCCTGCGGGCGGGTGGAATCACAGAGGCTGTGTATCTGTCAACCTGCAACAGATGTGAACTCTACGGACAGGGTTCCTACCAGAAGGCGGTTGGGATTCTTGAATCATTGGTGGGGGAAGGGACTTCACTCCGCGAGAACGCCATGGTGTTTGAGGGTGAAAAAGCGATACGGTATCTGTTCAGGGTGACCTCAGGAATCGAGTCCATGGTAATCGGAGAGGACGAGATACTTGGCCAGGTACGGCAGGCCTATGAGACGGCGAGGCAGATGGGATATACAGGGTATTACCTTAATACTATTTTCCAGGCGGCGCTCATGGCATCGAAAAAAATTAAGACGCAGACAAAGCTCTCAAAGAGCTCGGTCAGCGTGGCAACCCTCGCCGCAAAGCTGTGCCACTATTTCAAGGAAGGCACTAAAAATGTGCTTGTAATCGGCGCTACAGGCGATACGGGAACCAAGGTTATAAAGAACCTGCTCTCCTATGGAGACTGCAGGATCTACGGGGCTGTCAGAAGCAGTCACCAGCTCAGAAATGAGATTGAGTTGGTAGAGTACGACAGGCGCTATGAATACATGGACGCTGCGGATATCGTGGTGAGTGCGACGAAGAGCCCGCATTACACGGTGACAGCTTCAAGGCTGCGAAATGCTGTTACAGAGGACAAGGAGCGACTGTTTGTGGATCTTGCGGTCCCCCGTGACATCGACGAGAATCTGGCTTCCGTCAGCGGCGTAACGCTTGTCAGCATCGATGAGATAGAAGAACTCGCGGAAAAAAATAATGAGCTTAAGGCTGGAGAGGTAGAGAATGCGCGGGAGATACTTGATGAAGAGGCGGAGGTCCTTATCAAGAACCTCTGTGTGCATGAGTTCATGGAACTTCACGGAAACATCAGTGAATATCTGGGGGCGGCGGGCGAGAAATTTTTTTACCGCATGAAGAAGGTGGCAAGCAGCGATGAATTCAAGGCCTTTTTGGCTGTGATAGAGAAGATGGGCAAGACAGATGAGTCTGACAGCCTGGATTGGTGTGAAGCAGGAAATTATGAGAAAAATTGTGATAGCTACAAGGGGAAGCAGGCTTGCCCTTGTCCAGGCCGAAATGGTGAAGAATGCGGTTCTTGCAGCGGGCGCTGGGGAAGTAGAGATAAAGACAGTTAAGACGAGAGGCGACAGGGACAGGAATTCACCGCTAGGACAGATTGGCGGCAAGGGACTGTTTGTAAAGGAGATAGAGACCGTGCTCGCCGAGGGCGAAGGAGATATTGCAGTGCACTCCTCAAAGGACCTGCCCTATGAACTCATGGAAGGCATGGTAATTGGAGCAGTGCTTCCTTCTGCGGATGCAAGGGACTGTCTCATTAGTGTCAAGGGACGTAAGCTCCCTGAGAATCCAGTGATTGGAACGGGAAGCAGAAGGCGTGTCCTATCCTGCAGTAAGATATTTCCTGGGGCTTCATTTAAGGAAATCAGAGGCAACGTTGACACCAGGCTTAAGAAACTCTCTGATGGAGAGTATGATGCGATAGTCCTTGCAAAGGCAGGACTCGACAGGCTTGGGGCAGAACTGTCAGATTA
>DCHL01000014.1:3234-13714 GCA_002317595.1 Lachnospiraceae bacterium UBA1753
ATAATCGCCGTGGAGTGCAGGGCGGATGACTGTGAAGTACTGTCATTGCTTGAGAAGATAAACGATGAGCCGACAAGGCTGCGATTTGAGATAGAGAGAAGGGTGTTTGCCGGTATTGAGGCAGACTGCTCCGTGGCAGTGGGAGTCCACGCGGTGGTGAGCGAAGCTCCAGGTGACAGGAACGCTCAGCCATCTGAAGCAGGTAAGCAGAATAACCGCAGGATTAAGGTCTCGGCTATGCTTGAGGAAAAAAGAATTGACAAAGAATTTGCCATCCATGACATGGATAGCGCAGTAGAAGAAATAACGAGGTATCTGCTTGAACGCTGATAGAAAAATGGGCAGTGTGACACTGCTCGGGGCAGGGTGCAGCAGTGAGCTTATCACCCTGCAGGGAATCAACAGAATAAGGAACGCAGAGGTCATTGTGTATGATGACCTTCTCGATGAGCGGGTGCTTGAACATCGAAGTGAGGACTGTGAGCTCATCTATGTGGGCAAGAGAGCAGGAAAGCACAGCAAAAATCAGGAAGAAATAAACCGTATTCTCGTCGAAAAGGCGGGAGAGGGCAAGCGGGTATTAAGGCTTAAGGGTGGCGACAGCTTTGTGTTCGGCCGTGGCGGCGAGGAGGTTCTGTATCTTCAGGCGGCGGGCATTCCCTGCGAAGTCCTGCCTGGAATCTGCTCAGGTATAGCAGTTCCCGAACACCTTGGAATTCCTGTGACTCACCGCGGGGCGGCGCAGTCAGTGACCTTTGTCACAGGGCACAGTGCTGATGATACAAGCGAGAGCTTTGAGGCCCTCGGGAAGCTGAAGGGAACCATCGTATTTTTCATGGGCCTTTCGGCGGCAGGCGAGATTTCAAGGCGCCTTATTGAGAATGGAAAGAGCGCTGACACGCCCGCTGCCATACTGTGCGAAGGCTATAGAGATGGAGAACGACGCATAGATGGAACCCTTGAAGAACTGGCTGATATGGCGGAAATGGCCACGACGCCAGCGCTTATCCTTGTGGGACAGACGGCGTCGCTTCACTTAGAGAGCACTATAGAGCAGCCTCTTGCGGGCAAGAGTGTGACTGTGGTTGGAACAAAAGTGTTCACCCAGAAGCTTTGCGAGAGACTTTCGAGGGAAGGCGCCAGGGTGACAACGCTGCCGGTTATCACTGTGAAGCCCAATGAGGATGCCCTTTCAGAGAATTTCGAAGGCTACACCTGGGCAGTTTTCACAAGCTCGAATGGTATAAGAATATTTTTTGACCTGATGAAGCAGAGCGGCCGCGACATAAGGGAAATGCTTCACCTTAAGTTTGCATGCATTGGAAGCGGCACTGCAGATACGCTGAAAAAATATGGCATTCTGCCTGATCTGATTCCACAAGAGTACACAGCGCAGCACCTTGGTGAGGCGCTGGCGAAGAAAACAGATAAGGACGACAGGCTGCTGATACTTAGGGCCGAGAACGGCTCACAGAAACTCAATGAAGAACTGGACCGCGCTGGGATTGATTATCTTGATAAAAAGATATACCATACCTGCGAAAGGACTGCTCTTACAGGAGGTGTGATTGGCACCGATTACCTGGTGTTTGGCAGCAGCTTCGGAAGGCGGACCTTTGAGAAGCATTATAAAGTATCAGAAAAAACAAAAATAGTGTGCATCGGTGAGGAGACAGCAGAAGGAATGACGGAGAGCAGCCAGGTTCTCATCGCAAGAACCCACACTGCCGATGGCATATGCACTCTGCTGATGGAGAATGCCCGCTGCAAAGAAAATCAGCTCGCTGATAATGGATGATAGAAAGAAGGAACAGTAATGAATGGAATGACAGAGCGCCCAAGACGCCTTAGAAAAAATGAGAACCTGCGCAGTATGGTGAGGGAGACAAGAGTGTCGGCAGATTCGCTGGTGTACCCGTTTTTTGTGATGGAAGGCGAGAATATCAAGGAGGAGATTCCGACGATGCCTGGCCAGTTCAGGTACAGCATTGACAGACTGCCCGAGCTCTTTGACGCACTTAAGGCAAGCGGGGTTTTCAGGGTGCTGATATTTGGAATCCCAGGATACAAGGATGAGGAAGGAAGCAGTGCATGGGCAGAGGATGGAATCGTCCAGAGGGCACTTAAGTTCCTCAAGGAAAAATATCCTGAATTTTATCTCATCACTGACGTATGTATGTGTGAGTACACATCCCACGGCCACTGCGGAATCCTCTGCGAGCATGATGTGGATAACGACAAGACATTAAAGGTGCTTGCAAGAACTGCCCTCTCCCATGTGAAGGCGGGAGCGGACATGGTGGCACCCTCTGATATGATGGATGGAAGGATTGCGGCAATCAGGGAGATCCTTGACGAGAACGGATATGTGAATACTCCGATCATGTCCTATTCCGTTAAGTATGCATCTTCCTTCTATGGACCCTTCAGGGATGCGGCGGGCTCAGCACCGTCCTTCGGCGACAGGAAGAGCTACCAGATGGACTTCCACAATGTGCGTGAAGCCTTGAAGGAGGCAGCGCTTGATGAAATGGAGGGTGCGGACATCCTCATGGTCAAGCCAGGAATGGCATACCTCGACATTCTTGTGAAGGTGAAGGAGATGACCGACAAGCCAGTTGCACTCTACAGTGTCAGCGGTGAGTATTCGATGATTAAGGCAGCTGCGATGGCTGGCTATATTGATGAGATGAAGGTTGTGGGAGAGAGCGCAGTGTGCATGTTCAGGGCCGGCGCTGACATAATCATCACATATTACGCGATGGAGATTGCGGACCTTATTAAGCAGGGAAGAATCGGATGAGATAAAACGCAGATCTCATCAGGATGGGGAGGAATTAACGATGGAAAGCAGGAACAGTGCACAGCTTTTTGAACGCGCAGTCAGGGTGATTCCGGGCGGAGTCAACTCGCCTGTAAGGGCCTTTGCACCTGTGGGCGGCAGACCGAGATTCATAAGCTCGGCAAAGGGCAGCATATTAACTGACGAGGATGGCAACTCATATATTGACTATATCGGCTCCTGGGGCCCCATGATTCTGGGCCATAACGATGAGCGCGTTGTCGCTGCTGTAAAGGCGCAGATAGACAGGGGTCTGAGTTTCGGCGCAGTCACAGCTCCTGAAGTTGATATGGCAGAGCTCATCACAGGAATGGTTCCCTGCGTGGAGATGGTGAGAATGGTCAACTCCGGAACAGAGGCCGTAATGAGCGCCATACGAGCAGCAAGGGGATTTACCGGAAAAAATAGGATAATAAAGTTTGAGGGCTGTTATCACGGTCACGCCGATGCACTTCTCGTGAAGGCTGGCTCGGGGCTCATGACAGCGGGAACCCCTGGAAGTGCTGGAGTTCCAGAGGGCTGCGTGAGGGATACACTCACTGCTGCCTACAATGATATTGACAGCGTCCAGGCTCTTTTTGAGGAAAACAGGGATGAGATTGCCTGTGTTATCGTCGAGCCTGTGGCAGCAAATATGGGAGTTGTCACGCCTGAAGGTGGATTTCTCGAGGCACTGAGACAGATATGTGATGACAACGGTGCCCTCCTTATTTTTGACGAAGTCATAACAGGATTCAGGATGGGAATCGATGGCGCTGCAGGGTACTACGGTATCACACCTGACCTTGTGACCTACGGCAAGATAATCGGCGGCGGAATGCCTGTGGGAGCCTACGGCGGAAGGAAGGATGTCATGGAGTGCGTGGCGCCTGTGGGCAAGGTATACCAGGCGGGAACACTCTCCGGTAACCCCGTGGCGATGCGTGCCGGAATAACACAGCTTGAGATCCTTAAAAACAATCCACAGATATATGTTGAGCTTGCAGCTAAGGGTGAGAGGCTGAGAAATGGAATGCGCGATATTATCGAGCGCCGCTCTCTGCCGTACTGCGTGACAGGTATTGCGTCGCTTAGCTGTCTCTATTTCACGCAGGGACCCGTTGCAGACTATCAGGCAGCAGGCAGGTCTGACACTGAGAAGTTTGCGGACTACTTCAGGTTCATGATTGACAGGGGCAATTACTTAGGACCTAGCCAGTTTGAGGCAATATTCGTTTCAGCAGCGCACACTGATGCACAGATTGACAAGACGCTCAGCGATATGGATGACTATTTCGCAGGATAGATGATTATTTTGCAGGATAAAAGAAATCGAGGAATATAATGAGTAATATTGATGTTCAGAAAAAAATAGCACTGATAAACGACGTGACGGGCTTCGGGCGCTGTTCCATTGCAGTGATGGCACCCATTGTATCTGCCATGAAGATACAGGCAGTGACGGTTCCGACTGCGATTCTCTCGGCCCACACGCAGTTCCCTGAATACTATTTTGACGATTACACCTCCAAGATGAGGGAATACATTCAGACCTACGAAGACATCGGGCTTGAGTTTGATGCCATCTCGACAGGGTTCTTAGGGTCCGAGGAGCAGGTGGATATCGTCATTGATTTCATCAATAAATTCAAGACTGACAGGAACTTTGTAATTGTTGACCCTGTTATGGGCGATTACGGAAAGCTATATAAGACCTATACACCCGCCATGTGTGCCAAGATGAAGAAGCTTGTTGAGCATGCAGAAATCATCACTCCGAACCTTACGGAGCTGTGCAACCTGCTGGACGTTGAATATCCCGAAGGACCGGTCACGATAGAGGAGCTGAAGACCATGTGCATAGAGCTTGCCCAGAGAGGCCCAAAGCACATCGTGGTGACAGGAATCCCCTTCAATAAGTCGCAGATAGCTAATTTTATCTACAACAAGGATGAGGATTTCCAGATTGTAATGGTGGATAAAATCGGCGGCGACAGGAGTGGAACCGGCGATGTAATCGCGTCAGTGATTGCCGGAATGTACATGAACGGGCACAGCTTCTACGAATCTGTCAAGAAGGCTGCGGATTTTGCCACAAAGTGTATCAAGTACTGTGAGAAAAATAATGTGCCGAACCACTGGGGACTGTGCTTTGAGATGTACCTTGGGGAACTGATTGAGTGAGGCAATACCATATTGTAGTAGGAGGAACGAAAGATGATTTTATATACCGTAACAGGAAAGCCTGGAAGTGAAGGATACCTTGATATCGCAAAGAGTGGTGACCTCACTGGAAAAAATATTTACGTGAACATGACCAACAGGTGCCCCTGCAGCTGTGTGTTCTGCCTGCGCCATACCAAGGAGCAGTGCGAGAGCAACACCCTGTGGCTCAAGGAAGGCGAACCCAGTGTTGAGGCGGTGCTTGCTGAGTTTGAAAAATATGACCTCTCGGTTATCGGTGAGGTAGTGTTCTGCGGATTTGGCGAGCCCACAGAGAGACTCTATGATGTCTGTGCTGTAATTGACAGCCTTAAGAAGACCTATCCCGACCTCAAGGTGAGAATCAACACTGTAGGACTTGCCAACAGGATTTACGAGGAGGATGTAACAAAGGAATTTGAAGGAAGGTTCGACACTGTATCAATTTCCCTTAATGCACCGACTGCTGAAGAGTTCTATGAACTTACAAGATCAAGATATGGCATCGAGTCCTATGAAGCTATCAAGGACTTTGCGGTTAAGGTAAAGAGATACGTGCCGAACGTTGTCATGTCAGTGGTGGATGAGGTCATGCCACCTGAGAAAATCGAGATCTGCAGGCAGATCTGCGAGCAGCTCGGAGTAACACTTAGGGTACGTCCCTTCGAGAGATATTAGCAGGCAAACCCGAAGTGGTGTTCCTTTGCTGGGGTATCGAGCTTCAGTTTTACTATTGCTGCGTTAAAGTCAGCTTCTGTGATGTATATCTGGCCGCAGTCGTTCAGGTCGTACCTGAGTGACGCTTCGCCCCAGGTTCTCTCGAATATGTTTCTGACAAATCTTGCGTTGCTGAAGTCCTTTGCATCTATTATTCCTGAGGGCAGATTCATGAAGAATTTCTTTGAAGTATCTCTGAGGGCTTCATCGTATTCAAAGGAGTCCTCAACCATCTTCATAAAGATTTCCCACAGCTGCTCCCTTGAGTAGTTGGGGAAGTCAATCCTTATGGGAATGCGGTCCTTGAGTCCTGCATTTTTCTCCAGCATCTTCTCCATCTCGTCCGAGTATCCTGCCAGGATGACACACATGTCATCGCGGTGGTTTTCCATCTCCGCGATTAGGGCCGCTATGGCCTCACTGCCGTAATCCCGGGGACTGTCGCTGTAGGCAAGCTGGTATGCCTCATCTATGAAGAGCACCGAGCCGTAGGAGTCACGGCAGTAGCCGACAGTCTTCGGAGTGGTCTCGCCTATGTAACTGCCGCAGAGGTCGCGGCCCTTTATCTCATTGAGATACCCCTTGCTCAGGATTCCGGCATCCTTCATCATCGATGCGGCAAGCCTTGCTATGGTGGTCTTGCCCGTGCCTGGATTTCCTGTGAACATCATGTGTATGGCAGGTCGCTTCACGGTTCCCGATGCCTGCCTCATCTTCTGGTGGGCCTGTATCTGCCGTATGGCATCCTCAATCTGTTTCTTTATTTCCTCGACTCCTATCAGGCTATCGAGCAGCTCAGCGGTGGTCTGGAATGTGCTGCTGGTTCCCCTGATGGATGCGATGACCTTGCGGTCAATCCGCTTGTCTGTGACACCTTCTATGGCATTTCTGGATATTTTTTCAAAGAGTATTTTGTCAAGCAGCACATCCATAGTGCTAAAGCCCAGGGTATTCCTTGAATTTTTCTCCTCGAGGAGGAGCTGCTCAAGTTCCTCGTGGCAGCTTTTGTTAAGGCGGTAGCCCTTCTCCTTCAGCTTATCCGAGAGATACTCAATCATTTTTGCAGTTGAGAGCGGAGGCACGATGAGGGTTGTCAGGGTAGTGGTGCGTGACAGGCTGTCTTCAATCTGCTTGAGAGCGCGTCGTTCCATGTATGGCACGCGGAAGATTATGAAGCAGTTGTGTTTCCTGTTCTGAACCTGCTGCAGGTTTTTCTGAACGGCGGAATCACTTAGCTCGTTCGCCCATTCGCTGAGGTCGACAATCAGTACCTGATTGAGCCTGTTTCCGTCTTTGTCGCCCTTGTCGATGCTGCCAAGAAGGCTCTTCCAGGGGTCATATTTTTCCTTCTTCTCACAGTTGTTTGGAACTCGGAGCTCGCTTACGAGACTACTGCTGTTTAACTTGGCTGTGGTTCCGCCTCCGATGAATTCCCTGGCAATACTTTGGGCAAAGGCTGTCTGTTCGCAGTCATCGTCGATGGACAGAAGGAGTGACTGGGACCAGAGGTATTCGGGAATCCCCATGTCAACGCCTGTCGTAATCAGCAGCCGCAGGTTACTAAGATATCTGTCGAAAGCATCTGAGTAAAACTTTTCGGTTTTCTTTTCGGGTTTTCTTTTGAGTCCGGCAAAGAATTTTAATATTTTCTCCCGTTCGGTCCAGTCCGTCATGAGCTTCAGCTCTGTTTTGGGGATTGCCTGCAGGGCATCGCGGATTATCAGCTCCAGTGATGTGTCGGCATTGTAGTAGTAGGTGGAGTAGTCATCCCTGTCCCTGTAAGTCCTGATATAATCACCATATTTATCAAGAAAGTTTTCGACCTTTTCCCAGGTGAGGCCGTATTCCTCAAGAACTGCCTTGATAACCCAGTAGGGTTCTTCCGCTTCCAGCTTCAGAGGTTTCTTTCCCCGGTATTTTCTTCTCTCTGACCTTGTCAGTAGAAGCGTTGTTTCAATTTTGAGACTGCCGAGGCGGCTCAAAAGCTTTGTCATACCGTAGAGCGTGTTCTCCGGCAGATTATCAAATTCATCCCCCGCAAGGGTATTTATCAGGGCCAATGTTGCACTTCTCATATTTTTTCTCCCCCTTCAATGAAGATAGTAATACAGCAACTGGCGGAAAACATTTAACTTGTGGTACACCATTGTACTGAATCGGGTACAAATTATGGAATTACAAGATAGATTTGTGCTAAAATACAATCTGTATATGCATCTTTGATAGAAGGGAAATGACATCATGATTAGATTAAAAATAAAAAGAGTGTTGCGTGGAATTGCTGTCGGTGCTGTTGCGTGTGCTATGTGTTTTTCTGCCAGTGCCTGCGGGGCAATCCCCATCGGAAGTGGAAGTTCGGCATCAACGGCGCAGGTGATATATCCTGAGACGACAGACGCCAAGCCGCTGACTATCGGATATACCTTCTGGGACCTGCCGATTGACGGATTTGTGACGGAGCAGGCCAATCAGATAAAGCTTGTTTCCGAGGCTCTTGGTGTGAATCTCATTTTCAATCCGGATGTTACGGACCTCTCGGCAGATGGTGTGGTTAAGTCTGCCAGGGGATACGCAGAGCAGGGCGTTGATGGAATGATAGTCATTAATTTTTCCGACGAATCACTTCTTGAGATAAGCCAGATCTGTGAGGACAGCGAGATTCCATTTATTCAGGCAACAAGAACGATAAGTGACAAAGAGGTTGCAGCGGTTGTCGAGCAGAATCCATATTATATAGGACGTATTCACGAGAGCGAGTACTCCGCCGCATATGAGGTTGGAAGGAAGCTTATTGAGAATGGCGCTAAGAACATCATCATGCTCTGTCCGGAGCATGGAGACGTGGCCTATGAGGCAAGGGCAAATGGCTTCAGGGATGCCTGCGAGGAGCCGGATGTCAACATCCTTGAGGAGACCTGGGGACTTGCAGATGACAAGGATGCGAGAGAGGCGACAATTGATCTTTTAAAAAAATATCCAGAGACTGATGGTATCTTTGTCATCAGATGTGGTTTTGTACCCTCTGTGGTAGAAGGCCAGGACTTCCTTGGAAAAAGAGAGTATATTCCCATGGTCGGAGTGGACTTTGACACATCACTTGGCACATATATTGAAAACGGTGCTGTGCTGGCAGCGGCAGGCGGACATCACGCAGACGCATCGCTCAGTCTCATCACGCTCGTCAACGCCATCCGTGGTTCCTACGATGAGGTAAAGAAACCTATCGACATCAATTACAATATGATGGTGATTGACAGTCCCTCTGCGTTTGCTGACTACGAGAAATGGTGTCTTAACTACAACACAGATTTTGAGAACGGACAGATTCTGAATCCGAATGATGCAAGGGGACTGTGTGTTGATTTCAACCCCGATGCCAATCTTAACGATATCATCTCCTTTGCGGAGAATATGTCACTTGAAGCGGTAAAGGACAGACATAAAGGGTTTATGAAAGAATGAAAAATAACGGCAGACTGACCAAGGCAGTAAATTACATATTTTTGCTCATCATACTGCTATCCCTGACCTATGTGGTACTCACTGAAGTCAGGGCTAATACCGGTGCGTACAATTTTGATGACAAGAGTATATTTGACTGGAGCGAGGACTGGGACGTGTCCTATGGGTCTGAAAGATTGGAAGGCGTGACATTTCCAGCCGTCCTGAAGGTCGAGCCCGGGAAGACTGTCATTATCCAGAAGACACTTCCGGGAAGAATAAAGAAATATAACTGTATCATGATAGAGGGTAAGCGTCAGGATGTGATTGTCAATATCGGTGGTGTGCAGAGAGTGTCATATTCTGACAGGCTGACGAGAATCAGCGGATTGAGCTCTCCGTCTGCGATAATTCTTGTCCCGCTATATAACAGTGATGCCGGGGCGGAAGTATCGATACATATCTCTTCTGAATCAAGACTCAACGGAATAATCAGCAGTATTTATCTTGGAAATGAGAAGAGCCTGGTTCTTATGCTTCTGAAGGCCAACATGCTCTGGATGTTCCTGACAGTCATTGTATTTATTATGGGAATTGTATGTCTGCTGAGCTTTCTTATCTATGGAAGGTCTTTTGAAATCGGACATTCGATGCTGTACCTGTTCTGGTTTGCCATGCTTTCCGTAGTGTGGTGTTTCAGCCAGTCGGGATTGAGGCAGTCATTTGTCAGCAACCTGACCTTGCTTGAGAGTGTCGGTTATCTGTGCTACATGATTATGCCTATTCCAATCGCCCTCTATGTTAACTGGATTACGAAGTTCAGGCATTCGAGATTAATCAGCTTTTTCTGTGCACTTGTCATGCTGAATTTCGTTATTGAGACAGCGGTTCATTTTCTGCTTCGCCAGGGCTATTTTGAGATGAGAATGATTTCGCAGATACTGATGGTTATTGCTGTCGTGCTGATTCTGTATGTCTGCACGAGGGATCAGATTGACGGTCACGGCAAGGAAATCAGATTGCTGTTCTGGGGCACGGTTGGCTTATCAATCGGTCTTCTCACAGAGTTTACGCTCAGAAATGTAAAGTTCGTAGGCGAAGGTGTTGACAGGTTCGTTGGAGGTGCATTCCTTTTCTTGACCACAGGATTTCTCTATACGATTATCTGTGTCGGGCATGAACAGCAGCTGAAGAAGGATGCAGAGAGTGCGAATGTGGCCAAGAGCCGTTTCCTTGCGACAATGTCCCATGAAATCAGGACACCAATTAATGCAGTGCTTGGAATGAATGAGATGATTC
>DCHL01000115.1:0-38885 GCA_002317595.1 Lachnospiraceae bacterium UBA1753
TACTCAAGGTCCTGCTTCTGAATAGGTGTGATCTCCTCTGTAACGTGGCAGTGGAAACCATTTGAAACGTACTCTCTATCAGAAACATTCTCAATAATTCCATACTTCTTCCTGAACTGCTTCACCTGAAGTCCGCAGAGATTCTCTGCCGGTGTAGCATATATAGCATAGAGGATTCCATCCTCTTCCTTAAACACATTAATCTGCTTATTAATATACTCAAGTACCTCAAGGGCAAACTGTCCGTCCTCAACAAGAGACTTGCCATTGTAGAGTTCCTGAAGTTCATTAAATGCTGTGATACCAAATGAAGCCGTAGCAGTCTTCAGAATAGGCTTAATCTTGTCTGTGAGCTGGAGATGTCCACCGTAGAAACCACCCTCACAGTACGCAAGCGGATTGGTGGAAGCTCTCATCTCTCCAAGGTATGCCATCGTCCTGATATGGAGCTGGCGGATCAGATTGAGATAGTAATCAAGAACCTCATAGAAATCCCTGCTCTCATGACGCGCCTTAGCCAAAATCATAGGAAGGTGAAGTGATACAACACCAATGTTGAAACGTCCTACAAATATAGGTGTATCTGCGTCATCAGCCGGATGCATTCCGCCTCTCTCATACCAGGGTGAGAGGAAAGCGCGACATCCCATAGGGCTGATAATCTTGCCGTACTGCTTGTACATTGAAGCGATATATCCCTTGCCAGTCAGTGACAGCCAGTCAGGATACATGGTCTTTGAAGAGCAGCGGATACCTGCCTCAAAAACGTCCTCAAGCTCACAGCCAGGTCCATGAAGCTTCTCATCATAGAGGAATACAATCTTGGGGAACAGAACGGGCTTCTTGCAGTCCTTCTTACCCTGACCCTTGCGTCTAACATCGAGCATGGTGATAGTTGCAAGCTTAGCAAACCTTCCAGTTCCAGTACCGGCTGTAACAGTAATGAATGGATAATCTCCACGGCTTGAAGCAACAGTATTGAACTTGTACTCCCATCCCTGGAAGCCCTGCTCAAAGTCTCTCTGAAGGTCCTCATATGCAACCTCCTCAGCCTTCTCCCTGGTCAGTCCAAGAGCTGTATACTTCTCGATATACTTCTCATAACTCTTCTCAGCGTAAGGCTCCAGAATAGACTCTACAGAAGGTACTGTGAATCCGCCGTACTGCTGTGAAGCAGCGGAAAGCACGATATCACCGATGACATCAAATGCCACATCAAGAGTCTTGGGCTCGTTGTACCAGATATTGCCCATCTCGAAACCGCCCTTAAGCACTTCGCCAACATTAAAGAGACAGCAGTTCATGGTATCACGTCTTGCTGACATATCATGAACATAGATATAGCCATCTCTGCACGCCTGAATCTCCTCTGTAGTCATGAAGAATTTCTGATAGAGTTCTTTATTAAACTGGTTAAAAATAAGGCTCCTCTTTGTTGATACAAGAGCGGAATCAGTATTCGCATTCTCCTTGTCACCAACGTACATGATGGACTGGCTCTTCTTGTACACCTCATCCATCATCTTGACAAAGTCCTGCTTGTAATTACGGTAATCCCTGTATGACTTAGCAACAATGGGCTTAACCTCTTCAAGGGCACTCTCAACGATATTGTGCATTACAGGAATCGGAACCCTGTCAGAGTTCATCTCATTCACATAGCGGATGACGATCTCACAAATCTTCTCCTTCTCTGCAGGTGTAAACTCAGTGAGTGCACGGTATGCACTCTTCCCAACCGCACTAATAACCTTCTGGACATTGAAATCCTCAAGTGTCCCATCCTTCTTAATTACCTTAATCTCACGGTTTGGAACAAACCTAACACTGTAATCCATTACACCCTGTGCCATATAAACCTCCTGATGATATAGCGAAAAAATCCCGGTCAGAAGTGACCGGTATATAATATATGTTGAAATAACTCTGTTCCACCAACACAATATGTTGTGGTTTTGATTTAGTATATGCCCAGCCGGCACTATTTGTCAACGAGTCAAATCATTATCGGCAATATATACAACTCCTCATTCATTCAGACAAAAAAAGGGCCCTCCACGTCCCGGAGAGCCCGAATTTATAGGCATATTTTTTTCGTCAATATTATGGTTGTAAAATCTATTCCTCTGTTTCAGGAGCCTCAGCGTTCTTTTTCTTTCTTAAGGAAATGCCAATTTTGCCCGCAATAATCATTGCTGCAACAAAAATAACAAATACAAGTCCATAACTCAGAAATTCATTTACAAAAAGAATCAGATTATTCATACGACTAAATTACCTTCCTGCCCTAAATGGCAAACTATACAAGAATGATCTTATTGTAGTTCTTCTTACCCTTCTTGAGGACGATATCGCCATCAGCATCCACATCATCTGCTGTAACAACAGCAAAGACATCTGTAACCTTCTCATCGTTTACAGATACGCCGCCCTGCTCAATCATTCTTCTGGCATCACCATTTGTCTTGCACAGACCAGTCTTAACAAGAAGCTCAATCACCTTGATGCCTCCATCAAAATCAGCCTTAGCCATCTCAGTTGTAGGCATGTTCTCACTCTTGCCGCCCTGAGCAAATACTGCCCTTGCAGCCTCAAGAGCCTTGTCAGCTTCTTCCTGGCCATGGACAATCTTGGTAATCTCGTATGCAAGTACTTCCTTCGCCTCGTTAATCTGTGCGCCCTCAAGTGCTCCAAGGCGTCTAACCTCATCCATCGGAAGGAATGTAAGGAGACCGAGACACTCCTCAACCTTAACATCCTCAATATTTCTCCAGTACTGGAAGAACTCATAAGGTGTAGTCTTCTCAGGGTCAAGCCATACAGCACCCTTCATGGTCTTGCCCATCTTGATACCCTCAGAAGTCGTAAGAAGCTTGAATGTAAGACCATAAGCCTCTTCCTGGTCCTTTCTTCTGACAAGCTCAACACCACCGATGATATTAGACCACTGGTCGTTGCCGCCAAGCTGCATCTTACAGCCATACATCTTGTGAAGCTTATAGAAGTCAAATGACTGCATGAGCATGTAATTGAACTCGAAGAAGGTAAGCCCTCTCTCAAGTCTCTGCTTATAGCAGTCTGCTGTAAGCATCTTATTTACAGAGAAATGAACACCGATTTCTCTTAAGAACTCAACATAGTTGATATCGAGAAGCCAGTCTGCATTGTTCGCAATAATAGCCTTGTCATTGTCAAACTCAATGAACTTACTAAGCTGCTGTGCAAAACGGCTTGCATTGTAATCAATCTTCTCTCTTGTCATCATGGTTCTCATGTCTGACTTTCCTGAAGGATCGCCAATCATGGTTGTTCCACCGCCGAGAAGGGCGATAGGTCTGTGTCCTGCCTTCTGCATGTGCATCATTGCCATAATTGTGAGAAAATGACCTGCTGTGAGTGAATCAGCCGTTGCATCAAAACCAATATAGAATGTAACACTCTCCTTGCCAAGTAACTCTCTTACTTTATCAGGATCAGTACACTGCTCGATAAATCCTCTCTCCATGAGGACGTCATATACATTTCTCTTCTCTTCCATTTTACTCCACCGTCTCTCTAAATCTTGATTAATGCCATCACAAATAGTCAATCTTAACACGATAACTTTTTATCATGTCAAACCAACCTCGACAGCCTTTTTATAATATCACACAATGCAGAATATTGCAAAAGCCAAAAAGAGTTCGCGCACATGTATCAGAAACAGAAATGAGCTGCCACAAATGTGACAGCCCCTCATCCCTCACTATAATACTATTAAGAAACCAAATTTATATAAAAACACCACATCCAAAAACCGCCACCTGTTAGCTTGTGAACATAAATGCTGATGTAAGCTTGTAGCCAGAGCCAACCTGCATTACATATGTGCAGATACCAATTTTAGTAAAGCTGCCATACACCATGTTGTTGTAATGGGTAGGCGAAGCCTTGAGGTTCTGGAACATTAGTGCTTCTGCTGCCTGCTGTTCAGCGGGTGTAAATGTAAAGGAACCGTACTGTACATACGCAAGGTTCTCGCCTCTCCACTTGTTGGAAGGAAGTAATGAGATACCCTGTGTTCCGTTAGGTCTTGTGTGGCTCCAAGTAGTTGAAGCCTCCTGAGCCCTGATAGCTGCTACACTTGAAAGACTTGCGTCAAGGGTAAGTGCAGGAAGGCCCTGTGATGCTCTAAGAGCGTTAATATCATTTAAGAATGCCGAATTGATAAGGCTTGTATCCTCTGCCTTAACTGTGGTAGGCATCATAGCCGAGAATGCTGCAGCAACCAAAACAACTGCTATCACTCTCTTTGCGAACTTCTTACTCTTCATTATATTTTTAATTATTGTTCTGATCATGTTCTTCATATGCATGTTCCTCATCAGATGATGTGGAAACTACAATGGAGTTCAGATTATCCTCATCGCCGCCTGTAAAAAAATAAGCCTTGTGTATAACACAGGGCTAAAGGCTGCTAACGAACACTAGAATATCCGGCAACTGGCTGTCCTTCTCATTCTGAGCTGGGACCCTTTAGCTTTGCGTCCTTACTTTTCAATAAGTTTGCCCATGTGTAGTCCACCTAATTAGGTTTTCTTATACTAAAGATACACCCCTGATCAGGCAGTGTCAACAGGAAGGTTGTATATCCGGCATTAAATATTGTACTAAATCAAGTACATTATGTGCCTGGTATTCTGCTTGATACGTTATGATCCGTTGCATTCCCTCAAACCAAAAAACCACCCGGGATATTCTCCCGGGTGGCCAATTAGTTATTCCGTTTTCAGATCACCAGATGATTACTCATCAAACTGTGTCTTCTTCTTCCTTCTTGCAATTGCAACGATTGCTGCGATTACAGCTGCTGCCATTGCCATCAGTACTGCCCAGAATCCGGCGCTCATGTCGTCACCTGTGATAGGTGCTCCAATATCACCGAGTACTCCTGACTCAGGAGCTGCGATTACGCCAAGCACGTCCGCGATGGTATCGAAGATACCTGTAGGAGGTGTAGGTCCCTCAGGAGGATAAACCTCCTCAGGCTCTGAGCTTGACTTCTTAGAAGTCTTCTTCTTTGAGCTTGTCTTCTTTGAGCTTGTCTTCTTTGATGAAGACTTGCTGCTTGAAGAGCTGCTTGAAGAGCTGCTTGATGAACTTGATGAAGACTCAGGAGGATTAATCTCTTCCTCAGTATTTACGAAGGTGTACTCAAATGTTCTTGAGGTCTTCTCTGCAGTAATTTCAAATGTCTTGCTGCAGTCATCACCAAGTACGTATCCTTCGGGAGCTTCTGTCTCTTCAATGAGGTATGTTCCAATTGGAAGACCATCAAATTCAAGATATCCGTTCTCGTCGGTTTCTTCCTCAAACCATACATAGTTAAGTACGTCAGGCTTGAAGATAAAGTTAGCAATTGCATGCTTAACTGAAGGTGTTCCGTATCTCTCAACTGTTGAAGAGAGTCTGAACTTAGCACCTGAAAGGTTTCTTCCTTCAGGATCAACCTTGTGGATGATTACCTTACCAAGGATTGTGTCGTTGGAAACTGTGAGTTCCTGAGGAATTGCCTCGCTGCCCTTGAAGCACTCAGCGCCTTCCTTAATTGTAACCGGACCATACCATCCATCACCTACGATATCATATCCCTCAGGGGCCTGTGTCTCCTGTACATAGTATGTACCGAGAGGGAGTTCAGTCCATCTTGCCTCAGCCTTGCCGTTAACTAACTTTGTAGTAACAGGCTCACCATAAGCCTCTTCCTTACCATCCTTGTAAAGCTGGAATACTGCACCCTCAAGTGCCTTTCCATCTTCATCTGTCTTGTAAACGACGATCTCACCCTTTGCATACTCATCAACGATATTGTCGTATACGTGATGCTGGTTCTTCTCCTCGCCGCTTGTAACTACTACATCAATGTCATCAACTGCAACGAATCCATCGGGAACAGTTGTCTCGCTGAGTACGTATGTACCCCACTCAACATCTCTGATTACAGCATAACCAGTTGAATCAGTGAATACCTCATCATAGGTCTTAGCTCCCTTAAGTGTAAATCCTGCGCCCTGGATAGGTGCTCCGTTTACATCAACCTTGTTGATTTCAACAAGTCCGAGAACTCTCTCGTTAGCTGCAAATCCAGTCTCGTTTACGTTGGTGTCATCACCATCAACTACAACCTCGATAGGAGTCTCATCCTTAATGTATCCAGCAGGAGCCTCGCTCTCTACGAAGTAGTATGTACCGTACTCAAGATCTTTATGCTCGATCTTACCATTCTCATCTGTGACAGTTGCTTCTCTTACGAGATTGTCCTTATCAATTTCTGTCTTTCCATCAACTGTCTTTGAACCGTAAAGTTCGAAGTATGCGCCAGGAAGTACATTTCCTGATACTGAACCAGCATCAGTCTTGATAAGTGATACAGGACCTGTGATTCGCTCATCTGTAAGAGCATCCTCACCAGTATAGGTAACCTCAAGGTTAGTTGCTCCGATCTCAAATGTCTGAGGCTCGATTGCAAGGAATCCATCGGGAACTACAGTCTCTGTCAGGGTGTATGTACCCCAAGGAAGACCAGTGAATTCTGCTGTTCCGTCTTCGCCTGTGGTCTCAGTCCAGCTACTCTTCTCAAGGAGTGAAGCTCCCTGAAGTTCAAGCTTGAACTGTGCTCCGCTAAGGTCTGTAACTTCGCCGTTAACTGTACCAATCTTCTTAATTGTAAGAGATCCGTCTTTCTTCTTGTTCTTAATTACTCCAAACGACTGCTCAATAGGTGTGCTGTCAGTGAAGCACCTAGCACTTGCATCAATTGTTACTGGTCCATACCATCCATCGCCTGTCACCTCATATCCTGTAGGTGCCTCGGTCTCCTTAACATAGTATGTACCGAATGGAAGCTCTGCCCATGCAGCCTTACCGTCATCACCTGTTGTAACAAGCTCACCGTAAGCCTCTGTCTGTCCACCCTTGTAGAGCTGGAACTTAGCTCCTGCAAGTACGTTACCATCTTCATCCTGCTTCTCAAGAGCGATTGCTCCAAGTGCCGGAGTATTAGGGAACTTAACTGCGTATGAACCAGAGTATGACTGCTTCTCAGCGTTAATTGTAACCTTAACCACCTCATCTGAGATTACATATCCGTTAGGAGCCTTTGTCTCAACAAGTTCATATTCGCCCCACTTGATACCATCAAGCGATGCCTGACCTCTGTTGTCAGTCTTCAGCGTATACTGTGTTGTCTTATCAAGTGATGTAAGCGTAAACTCGGCACCAGAAAGCGTTCTGTGCTCTGCACCCTTCTTTCCATTGGTCTTGTAAATCAGGATATCTCCAAGAATCGGATTATCCTGTGCAGTTGCCTGAGCATCTGCCACATCACTGTCATCATCAACTACAACTGCGTACTGTGTTTCATTGTCAAGCTCGTATCCTGTAGGTGCACTCTTCTCAACGAAGTAGTATGTACCATACTCGAGCTCTTCTGCATACTCTGTGAAGCCAGCAGCTGTTGTTGTAACCTCACCCTTCTTATTAGTTTTATCAATTACTGTTGCTCCATCAACTACCTTTGAACCAAAGAGCTCAAATACTGCTCCGGCAAGATATGTTGATGTATTTCTTGAATCAACCTTAGCAATTGCAACCTTACCCTTAACGATCTCGTTCTTGATAGGCTCTTCATCAGCATCCTCACCTACTCCATATACCTGTGTGGGATTCTTAGCACTGATTGTGAACTCCCTATCCTCAGCGGCAATCAGTCCCGCAGGAGTCTTTGTCTCCTTAAGAACGTATGTGCCATACTCAAGAGGCTTGGTTGAAGCTGCATATCCGTCCTTTGTTGTAATAGTCTCGATTGCCTTCTCACCATCAATCATATTAAAGAAGTAGCTTGTCTTCTGATAGATTGTGAACTCAACACCATCGACTAAGTCACCGTGACCATCCACCTTGTAAAGCTTAAGGCTTCCAGTCTTTCTCTCATCAGCAACATAATTCTTTCCATTGCTGAAGGTAGGTGAAATTGTCTTACCATTGCTGCTCTCATCAACTGTGAAGGTTGCAAGAACACCATCAATTACTTCGTATCCAAAATCAGGATTATCAGAATCAAGCTCCTTGATTGTGTATGTTCCAGCAGGAACATTCTTGCAAGAAACCTTACCATTTTCATCTGATACAACTGTTGCGTACACTGATCCATCAGCTGCGTAGATACCAAACTTAGCACCCTTTACAGCTATTGTCTCATCAGTAGCATCCTTCTTGTAGAACTCAACATTAGCAGTAATCTTGCTGTTGATAATCTTTGCAATGCTTCCATCATTGTCACCGGTCAGACCAGGTGCACTGATTGTAAACCAGTTGCGGTATCCCTTGCTAAGAATATATCCCTCAGGTGCAACAACCTCTTCAAAGGAATAGTTATCCTTAAGCAGACCTGAAACTCTCAGGAATCCATTATCATCTGTAGCGAACTGGCTTACAGCACCTGTCGCATCTGATGCACATACCTCGTACTTACCAGCTGAAACCTTGGCTGCATAAATCTTACCATTCTTCTCACCGGTAATTGTAAACTCTGCGCCCTTAAGCGACTTAAAGCTTCCATCAACCTTCAGGAACTCAACCTCTCCAAGAAGATTATTCTTAACCTCAACCTCCTGCGCAATTGCTACGTTTCCATTGAAGCATGTAGAACCAGCTTCAATTACAATCGCATCTGTCCACTCATCAACGATTGCATATCCTGTAGGAGCAGATACTTCCTTAATGTAGTATGTACCGTAAGGAAGATCCTTCCACTCTGCTACTGCCTTAAGGCCCTTAACAGTTGTTGTAACTGTACTGCCGTAAGCATCTGCATCAGCCTTGCCATCCTTGTAGAGCTGGAATACAGCGCCTGCAAGTGCGTTGCCATAATCGTCTACCTTAGAAAGAACGATCTCGCCCTTTGCCTCAGGATCAACGAGGTCAAATGTGAATTCCTGCTTGTCTGTGCCAGGTCCAATCTCAACAATCTGGTCTTCAACCTTCTCGTATCCATCGGGAACCTTTGTCTCGCTCAGGACGTATGCGCCCCAAGGAACATCCTCAAATACTGCGGTTCCAGCTTCTGTTGACTTAGTCTCAACATAGCCTGCACCATCGCTGCTGCTGAGTGTAAACTCTGCAACAAGTGCCTTTCCAGCCGCATCTGTCTTATTAACTGTTACCTTACCAAGAACGATATTATTCTCTACATCGACTGAAGCATTGTCAGTCTTATCATCGCCGTCAACAACTACCATATGAGGAGTTGCATCAAGTACATAGCCTGCAGGTACTTTTGTCTCCACGAAGAAGTATGTGCCGTACTCAAGATCTGTGTACTCAATCATACCGCGAGCATCTGTTGCCTTGGCTGCCTTAACGATATTAGTCTCATCAACTACTGTCTCACCATCAACAACCTTTGAGCCATAGAGAATGAACTCTGCACCGGCAAGGGCAACCTTATTTGTATCTGTAATCTTAGCTGTCTTGCTAAGTGATACAGGACCTGTAATTCTCTCATCCTCAAGGTCATCAAACGATACTTCCTGAGTTTCAGCTGAGATTACAACAGTCTTATCAGCTACGGCCTTGAATCCTGTAGGTACACCTGACTCAGTCAGTGTGTATGTTCCCCAAGGAAGGTCTGTGAACTTAGCATCACCCTTTTCATCAGTTGTTGCTGTCCACTTTGTCTGTGTAAGAATCCTGTCAACAACTGAAGCATCGTTAAGTTCAAGTGTGAACTCTGCTCCAGACAGGGCTGTCTTCTCACCATTGATTGTTCCTGTCTTGTGAAGCTTCACAGAGCCAAGAATCTTATCATTCTTTACTGTTCCTGATACAGGAATAGCATCGCTTCCCTTGAAGCATGTAGAACCAGCCTCAATTACGAATGGTCCGTACCAGCCGGTACCCTGTACCTTGTATCCAGCAGGTGCTTCTGTTTCTTCAACATAGTATGTGCCGAATGAAAGCTCATCCCACTGTGCTACTGCATTTCCATCAGTACCAATTTCAGCTGTCTTAACAACATCAATTGCAGTCTTCTGGTCCTCAGCGTAAAGCTGGAACTTAGCACCTGCAAGGGCCTTGTTATCCTGATCAACCTTGTAGATCTTAATTGCGCCCTTAGACTCAGGATCTGTAAGAGGATATGTATAACTCTGCTTCTCGCTGTTTACTACTACGGTAATGTCGTCTACAGCAACATATCCATCGGGTACAGTCTTCTCAGTAAGTACGTATGTACCCCACTCAAGAGCCTTTGTTGAAGCTGCATATCCCTTGTCATCTGTTGTAAGTGTATCAACTACCTTATCACCAGACTTGATCTCAAATACTGCACCAGCAAGACCCTTTCCAGCCTTGTCAGTCTTATTGATTTCAACTGAACCATAAATCTTATTATTCTCAGCTGTTACAGTCTCATTGCCATTGTCGATTCCATCAACAACAACCTTGTATGAATTGTCAGCTGCGGGTTCTGCATATCCAGCAGGAGCCTCTGTCTCTACGAAGTAGTATGTGCCATACTCAAGACCCTCATATGCGAGAGTTCCGTCAGCACCAGTCTCAGCTGCAGCCTTAACTACATTATCCTTGTCAATGACTGTATCGCCATCAACCACCTTAGAACCATAGAGTACAAACTTAGCTCCAGGAAGGACTACCTTATTATTGTCAGCATCAACCTTTACGATTGATACAGGTCCGGTAATTCTCTCATCCTTAAGTGCGCTTGTTCCTGTGTAGGATACCTCAAGACTATCAGCTCCAATAACAATACCTGTTATAGGTGCAATCTTGGTAAATCCTTCAGGTGCTTCTGTCTCGGTCAGTGTGTAGGTTCCCCAAGGAAGCTTATCAACAGATGCAGTTCCGTCAGTTCCTGTCTCGAGATCCCACTTTGTCTGAGTAAGAGGATTGAGTCTGTCAAGGAGAGTTGTGTCAATTGTAAGCTCGAACTTAGCTCCTGCAAGCTTAGTTTCAGAACCATTTACATTTCCAACCTTCTCAAGAGTCAGCGAACCAGACTTCCTGCTATCAGATGCAACTGTCTTAGCATTGCTGTCGTCATCATCTGCATCAACTACAACCTTGTATGTCGTAGTCTTGTCAGGTTCATATCCCTCAGGAGCTTCTGTCTCAACGAAGAAGTATGTACCAAAGTCAAGATCCTTATCAAGCTCAGCATATCCGTCAGCTGTTGTTGTAACAGTTCCAAGCTCGTTTGTCTTGTCAATTACTGCATTGCCAGCCGCATCCTTTGTTGAACCATAGAGGGCAAAGGTTGCACCTGCAAGGTATGTTGTTGACTTAGCATCAGCATCAACCTTAGCGATTGCTACTCGACCCTTAACGATGTCATTTACGATTGCCTTATCGTCAGCATCAGCTGTATCACCGTATACCTGCTCTGCATTATCTGCACCGATAGTAAACTCTCTATCTTCTGCTACAATGAGTCCATCAGGTGTTACTGTCTCACGAAGTACATATGTACCCCACTCAAGAGCCTTTGTTGAAGCTGCATATCCACTTGCGTTGGTTGTGATTGTCTCAATCTCAACTTCCTTCTCAAGAAGTCCGAACAGATAACTCTGCTTCTGGTAGATTGTGAAGCTTACGCCATCAGCAGCCTTTCCATTACCATCAACCTTATAAAGCTTAAGGCTTCCGCTCTTTCTGTCATCAAGAACAACATTCTTGCTGTCGCTTGAATCGATTGCCTTGATTGTGGTTCCGTTTACGCTCTCATCAACTGTGATAGTTGCAAGAGTTCCTGCAAGAACCTCATATCCTGTCTCTGTATCTGGAGCAAGCTCCTCGATTGTATATGTTCCGGCGGGAAGGTTCGCATAGTAAACGCGACCGTTCTCATCAGATACTACTGTATCGAAGGTCTTTCCTTCTGCGTCAAGGATTGCGAACTTAGCGCCCTTAACAGCTGTCTTCTTATCTACTGCATCCTTCTTATAGAACTCGAAGTTTGCATTAATCTTACTGTTAACTACATCTCTGATATTGTCATCCGCAATACCTGAAGCATCAATTGTGAAGCGTCCGTTGTACGCTGTAGCCTTAGCGAAGCCTGCAGGAACAACTACCTCCTTCATTGTGTAGACGTCTTTTGCAAGACCTGTGATTTCAAGCTTGCCGGAAGCATCTGTTGCGAACTGGCTTACGCCGCTCTCTGATGCAACATACTTGCCATCTTCTGTCTTTGTAGCCTTGACAACGCCAGTCTTCTCACCTGTGAGTGTAAACTCAGCACCTGCAAGAGCCTTTTCCTTGTCATCAATCTTGCTAATTCTGATACCACCGCTGATCTTCTTATCAGTAGCATTGAAGGTAAAGGTGTTATTCTCCTTAGAACCATTCTTCTTGCTTACTGTTACAGAAGCAGGGCTGATATCATCAGAAATCTCATATCCGTCAGGAGCAGTAATCTCCTTGAATGAGTATGTACCCACTCCGAGATTATCTACAACAATCTTACCACCATCTGCTGTTGTCCACTGTCCAGCAAGATGATCCTTATCTGTATAGAGCGCTCCGTCCTTGTAAAGTTCAAATACTGCACCATCAAGAGCGTTACCGCTGTCATCCTTCTTATTAAGTTCAAGCTTGCCAACTACAGGCAGGTTACCAAGGGTAAGTACTGACTGTGTTGTTGTGTATGTGAACTCGTGGAAGAGACCGAAGTTTGTATGCTCTGATCCTTCACCGTGGAAGCAGAAGCTTGCCTTGCCATCGCCAAGTACATCGATGCATACTGCATTCTTGCCATCCTCAGGATCAAAGTGCGAATCATCAGCTACCTTCTCAAACAGTCTGTAGAAACCGAATTCGATTGTACCGAAGTTGTAGACGCCATTCTTATCAGTCTCAAACTCTCTGATAAGCTTCCAGCCATCATTGGTCTTCTCATACATCTCGAAGGTTGCCTGTACAGGGATTGCATGGTCGTACTCATCAACCTTTACAATCTTAAGCTCTGCAGAAGGCTTCTTCTTATTATCAATGACTGTCTTGCCACTAGGTGTTGTATCATTGATTGTCACTGACCTTGAAGTGTACTCGGGATAGAAACCATACATGATATGATCCTTCTCGATTTCAACAAGTGCAGACTCTGCGGGTACTCCATCAGCATATCCATATACCTCAGTTACAGTATATGTATCGTAGTAATCAAGGTTCTCAACCTTTGTTGAAGATCCGCTCTTTACAGTCCAGATCTTATCGCCTGTGGATGTAAGGATATATCCGGCCTTCTCACCCTCAACTGTGAAGTAGTATGTATCGCCGGCAACGCCACCCTTCTTCTCAACTACAAGTTCTCCAACCTTTCTGGTGTTAGTAATCTTAACTGTCGCTTCAGTCTTCGAAGAGTTGAGTGCTGCTGAATTGCCAGCATATGTAACTGTGAAGTTATTCTGTGCTGCAAGTGCAGCACCATTCTTATCAGCAACCTCAGTTACTGTGTAGGTATCATAAGGAAGATCTGTAAGCTCAACCTTAGAACCGGGTGTGATTGCAAATACTGTATCCTTGCCACCAGAAATAGGAGCAACTGTATTCTTAACTGCGCCAGTCTTGGTTCCGTTAACAACGAAATAATATGTAGCTGTAGCATCCTCAGCTACAGGACTTTCAACTGCCTTCTCAACAGAAAGCTTAACTGCTTCCTTCTCATTGACGATTGTTACTTCCTTCGTCTGATCCTTTGCAATAGCTGCAACTGTTGGATTGGTTACTGTGTAACCGATATTCTCCTTTGTTGCAGGAGTCTTATCAGTAGCGGACACAACCTCAGTTACTGTGTATGTGAAGTCACAGTTAAGTCCGCTTATTGTAGTGCTGCTTCCGGCATTTACAGACCAGATATCACTCGACCCGTTCTGTACATATATAGTCGCTCCATCCTTCACATAAGAAACTGTGAAGTAGAAGGTTCCCTCTGTTGAAGCAACGCCATTGACCTTAGCCAGCTTTGTAACCTTAAGGTTTCCAATATCTCCAACCTTCTGGTTAACAATTGCCACGCTGGTATTTGTGTACTTGCGCTCGAAGAATGAACGCATATGGTTCTCACTATCATTATTAATTGTTTCACCAATGAAGGTTGCCTGTCCGCCAGCACCTGTGATTTTAGCCGCAGGAGCAAGGACTATACCAAACGTCTCTCTGGCATCAACAGTACCAGTAAACGCCTTGTACTCATAGCCGCCGGGCTTCTTCTTACGTGTAACAAAGTTGTACAGGATGTTCATATCAGTATTGTCTTTTGTCTGATTATAATATGAACCTGTATCACCCTTTGCAGCAGCATCAGAAGAAAGGTTTCTTGCGATGCTGATATAATTTGTACCATCCTCTACATAGTAGTTGACAACTACAAATGCCTTACCCTTATTCTGATAAACCTGATCTGTAAGCTTACCATCCTTAACATTGACATTGTAAACAATAACATCATTTGCTGTCTTGGCATCACCTAACTTAGCTGAAAGCTTTGCAAGGTTTCCGTTTGCACCAAAATATGATGAAAGTGCAGGAAGGTAATTATTCTTCTGAATAAGCACTGCATTGTTAGCAGGGTTAGAAGCATATTCCTTAAGTGCATTATATGCATCATTAGTTCCAGCAATAAGAACTGCAGGGCCAGGCTGGTTAAGTGGCTGTGAAGGAGTACTTGATACATGCTCAAAGTAACTGATATTATCAGTAGCCTCAGAGTCGCTGTCTCCTGCAACAGTCACGCCAGATCCAGATCCAGACTTATCAATTGTAACCTTAACCTCACCAACAACTGTGCTGTCAGTAATTAGTGTAGACCTGCTGTAGTCCCCATTCTTATCAGGAAGCATCTCAACTGCCTGATATGAACCACTGGGTACATTAAACTTAACAGATACCTTTCCATCTGCTCCAGTAGTAACCGAGTCAGAAAGGAACTGGAATCCCTTTCCATCTGTGCTCTTAACACCAAGCTTAACGCTCTTGCCAGCTGCAGGTGTTCTGCCATCTATTTCATAGTAGGTCTTCTCAACCGTTATTGTATTTGAAAGGGTTCCGTTATTGTCATTGTAGTATCCGCTTCTTCCCATCAGACCAAAGCCGGCACCAAGGGAAGCGTTTACAGCAGCAATAGTTGCCTCTGTATGTGCTCCAAGATTGACATTCCTTCCGAAGTAACCGAATCTAAGGGGTGTAGCAAGTGCAGATGCGATCTCGCTTCTGCTTGTCTCGATTGTGCCTGTCTCCTGCTCAGTTGCAACAACCAGGTACTTTGTATTCTGATCAAGGGATTGTGTCGTAAACTCAATTTTCTCAGCAGTGCCGTTCTTGGCTGCCGTAATAGTAGCTCCCGAAAGCGCCTCAAGAGAGCCGCCGCTCTGTACCAGAACAGCCGCATCATACTTAGCCTTATCATCAGTAACCTGAACCCTGCCAGGCATAACTACCTTGAGGTCTCTACCATTAATCTTGTCACCGAGATTAGTGAAATAAATCCTATGCCATCTGCCGGCATTGTATGCGCCATACTCATCACCAAGAGCAGCCTCTATTGTGCTCTTGTCCTGGGGCTGAGTCTGCTCATCCTGTGTCTGGAGGTAAGCCCACTGGAAGTCAGTGCTTCTCTCACCTTCCTTAAGCTCGAAGGTTACAGAATATGACTTATCCCAACTATAGATAGTATAGAGAGAACCTGCCTCGTCCTCGATTTCTTCTTCCTCTTCGATTTCCTCAAGGTCCTCAACCTCATCCTCTACTCCAAGAGCATCAAGGTCCTCGATTGCCTCCTGGGCGTCCTCAGTTATTTCGGACTCATCAAGGATCTCACCGCCGTCCTCAGTAAGGTCAACACCCTCTGTGCCGGTCTCGCCGCCAGCTTCTACTGCAGCCTCACCGCCCTCGGGCATACCATCATCATCTGAGCCGTAGTCGTAGTACTCATCATAATTCTCTGACTCGCCACCCTCAGAGCCTGATTCCTCATAGTACTCCTCGTAATGCTCGTCATCTGAGTCCTCGTCATCGTCCTCATCTTCGTCTTCATCATCATCGTCATCCTCATCCTCGCTGCCTGAAGAATCCTCGTCCTCAGAGTCATCAGCCCAGATGCGATGAGTATCAGTGATGTTGGTCAGTGCTGCAGAGCTGTTCTCGAGCAGCAATGCAACAAGAATGAGCAGTACAAGAAAGACTTTAGCCTTCCTGCTTGCCCATAACTTCTTCATGATCTCAAAAAATGCATTCATAAGTTACCTCTTTTCTTTACGAAACTCCCTTTTGTTTCTATATCTATAAATAAATGCTATTCTTCAACAGCAATTATTTCATCAAGTATCCCATGAACCACAAGCCTCTGCTTGGCAGCTCCCGTTCCCGAACACGTCGACAATGTCACGCTCGGCTTATCTGTATCTACTACAGTATCACAGTCTTCAACGGACCGTGAATGTACTCGCAGTACATATTCCTCATATCCCGCCTGATTCCCCGCCACCTGATAGGTGTCCGAAGTAGGTGGTGTAATATAATAGGAATAAATCCTGTACTTCCGGTATGCCTCTTCTGTATATACGAAGAAATCTCTATTCTGGCTAAACAGCCCTTCTTCCCTGACGAGTCTCTTCAGCGAACCGAACATTGACCCGTTCTTCATATTATGACCGTACAGAAAAGTGTTGAAGGATGTGAAATCCTTATTAAATCCAGCCCCTGCAAATATACAGCCGTTGGAGTTGTACTCACCCTCAAAGGTATGATGGAGATAAAATTCATCATCCTCACCCTGGACTATCGGGTAACTGATCTCAAGCCCGGGGTAATATATCCATCCGATGAAGTCAGGATTAATCTCCCTAAGGCTCTTGAAATCAATGTCCATGACAGGTATCCCTGCCCTAGCCAGCTTCTGTGCTGTAGTGAGCTTCTCTTCAGGAATCTCCTTAAGCTCAGCGACTTCCTCTTCAGTGACTGGCTGTTCAACTCTTACATGCTCTGATATCTTGATGTACTCATCGGAACCGGTCTTATACTCACTGTATATTGAGTAGAGCTTGTATCCGGCAAATACAAATATCGCAACTGCTGCAATCAGGAGGAGAATCATCAGTATCTTCTTCAAATCATATTCTCCTGAAACACAAATAAGGCGCAATGATAGTGCACCTATCATTAATATATCAAAATGGTCCTGCTAAGTCAAAATCAAATACCCGAAATAATAACCAAAAGTTAACAGTCATTTCATAACATTTTCACAAATATAGACCTCTTTCACTAATAAAGACTTGCTAATCAGTGAAAAAGGTCCATTATTTTTAAATCTTATCAAAAATTTTTCAATCCATCCCTGACAGGATCCTGTCTGCGGAATCAGTCGCCATTGCGTCGCATCTCTCATTTTCAGGATGTCCCGCGTGGCCCTTAACCCAGGTGAAGGTTACTTTGTGGCCTTCCATCGCCTCAAGAAGTCTCTGCCACAGGTCAATGTTCTTCACAGGATTCGAAGTCCCCTGTCTCCAGTTTTTCTGTTTCCAGGTATCAATCCAGTGCTGATTGAAAGCATCCGTCACATATTTTGAATCCGATATCACTAATACCTCGCAGGGCTTTGTCAGTGCTTCAAGTCCAATAATGACTCCCATCAGCTCCATACGGTTGTTTGTGGTATCTGCAAATCCTTCCGTGTACTCCCGCTCGTGAAGCACGCCCTTTGTATCAACATACTGCAGGATGGTTCCATATCCGCCAGGCCCTGGGTTACCTCTTGACGAACCATCAGAATACAATGTCACTTTCATGTAAAATCACCACTTCTTTTCAAAAATTCAATGCACCGCTTCTCAGCGCGCTCCGTTATCTCTGCCGGGTATCCCATCAGCCTTAATAGGGCAATAGCATTCCTGCTGTGGCAGACTCCCTTTTCAAGCTTATAAGGAAATACGATTCTTTCCTGTCCATCAATCATCTCTGCAAAATGATAGTTCTCATACGTCTCAGAGAGAATGTCTGCAAGCTCCAGGTCGTGAGTAGCCGCAAGGCATGTGCATTTTCCAGCCAGACTCAGCAGTATCTCCGCAGATGCCGAAACACGCTCCGCAGTATTCGTGCCCTTTAATACCTCATCAATCACGCATAGCAGAGGCTGTCCAGCCTCTGAATAATCAAGAATCCGTCTGATACTTTTTATCTCACTAAGGTAATAGCTGTCACCCTCAAGCAGGTTGTCGCTTATTCCCATCGAAGATGCAACGCAAAAGAATCCTGCCCCATATTTTTTTGCAGGGACAGTATATAATGTCTGGGCAAGAACCACTGACAGTGCACTGCTTCTTAGGAAGGTGGACTTTCCCGATGCATTGGACCCTGTAAGGAGCATGCTATCATCAAGGCTAAGGTCATTCTCAACGCAGTTATCAACAAGCGGATGATACAGCCCCTCGACCGTCAGTCCCCTCTCGGCAAAACAGGGAACGCAGTAGCCACCTCTCAGGCTTAAGTTCTCCCTGAAGGAGGCAAGGGCTGTCATGGCATCAAGCAATCCTATCTGCGTTGAAAGATTTATAAGTTCTTCAGATTTCGATTCAATCTCCTTCTGCAGGAAATGAAAAAGTATCAGGTCAAGGTGCAGGAACATTCTGAGGTAATCAAGAATCAGGTCGGCAAGTCCGCCGGTTGCATTTCTTCCACGCGACAGAAGAAACGCCCCCCTTGTAATAGGAAGAAGCTCCTTTGACCTCATGGAAATATCACTCGTGAGATTTCCAAATTCACCACCAACAGAGGAATAGCCCTTTATCTTCTCCCCGAGGGATTTACCATTGCGGATAAGCCTCACTACATCCCCGTAGCAGTTAATTGCCCCCGTATATTTTTTCTTCTTATATATATAGGAAATACAATTTATAAAAAGTGCTGCCAGAAATACCACAAAGCCAGCTACAGGTCTGCAGAAAATAAGAACGCTCGATGTAATCCCCAACGCAAGGCAGCAAAACGAAACCAAAACACCTGACTGTGATGCAGACGAAAGTGTCTCGAGCTTTATATCTAGTGGCTCAAACCTTCGCTCTGACATCTCCTCAAGAATCATCTGCACCTCAGTTCTCAGCGTCTCATCGCCGCGAAGAACATTCGCTATCTCATCACGCTGCCTGAGCACGATATCATCAAAACGCATAAGAGTGAGCATTTCATAAAGTGCCTGCATTCCATATCCCGTACGACAGCAGTCAATCCTGTCAAAGAGTTCCTGCATTGTAAGGTCATCCCAGGTCCTGCCATCGATAGAAAAAATATTCTCCTCTTTTTTCTCAAGACGGCGTGCCAGCGCAGAAACAAGCGCATCCATCTGACCCTTCGAATGAATCTTCGCCGGATACTTTCCAAAATTATTCTTAAAGAAAAGCCGCTTTCTTTCAGCCCTCTTTCTGTCTCCAGTAACCTTAAGAATTACAAGGGCAATAATGATAACGGCAGTTATTATTAATGCTGTCAAAAAATATCCTCCGGGAATTATACAATCCGCTCAGTAATCTCCTGCGCCTTCCTATAGATGTAATCAACATCTTCGCCAACAGAAAACGCACCCTTCTCATATCTGATTACACCATCTATCATGGTCATGGCTACGTTCTGCTTTGAGCCCGAATAGACAATATTCTTGGGAATATTGTTGATAGGCTGCATATTGGGCTGATGAAGGTCAATCATGATGACGTCAGCCTTCTTACCCGATGCCAGGATATCACAGTCAGAAAGTCCCATTGCCTTCGCACCATTTACCGTTGCCATCTTAAGGACATTAACTGCATCCATGGCTGCCGCATCATTCTCGCTAAGCTTTGCAAGTGCTGTGGCAAGGAACATCTCCCTGAACATATCAAGGCAGTTGTTCGAAGCAGGTCCATCAGTTCCAAGTGCAATATTAACCCCCGCATCAAGGTATCTTGAAAGGGGTGCAATCCCAGATGCCAGCTTGGCATTGCTCGCTGAGTTTGCAACAACCGACAGATTCCTGCGGGCAAATATCTCTACATCCTTGTCATCAAGGTATACACAGTGGTATCCACCGCCGCCGTTTTCATAAATCCCAAGTGAAGAGAGATACTGTGTGGGTGTCAGTCCTCCCGTATGAGCCTTGCAGCTCTCTACCTCTGCCCTCGTCTCCGAGTTGTGAGTGTACACAGGCGCCTTGTACTTTGCCGACAGCTCAGCCACTCCTTTAAGAAGCTCCTCCGAGCAGGTGTACTCCGCATGGAATCCGAGAATATAGCTGTTTAATGAGTTCGGTTTATTGTACTTATTGTACATATCCTCCACGAGTTCAAGTGACTGCGAAAAATTATTGAGTGCACCAACCTGAACACATCTCATTCCTGTATCCTCGCAGGCCTGTGCTATGCTCTCCGGCGTGAGATACATCTCAAATATCGATGTGATTCCGCTTGTGAGATACTCAAGGTTTGCAAGCCTGGTCAGATGATATATATCCTCCGCTGTCAGCTTTGCCTCTCTCGGAAAGACCTGGTCGTTGAGCCACGACTGAAGCGGCAGGTCATCTGCCAGGGATCTAAGGAATGTCATAGCCGAATGAGTATGAGCATTCTTGAATCCAGGCATCAGAAGATTACCCTTTGCGTCAATCTCCCTGTCATAAGTCTCACCAGCCAGTCCTTTGTGATAATCATCGGCCTGTGCCACAGTACCGACAAAGGCAATCCTGTCATCCTCCGTAATCAGTTCACCGTCATAAACTGAAACAGGCTCTTCCATCGTAAGAATACGCGCGTTATAAAATCTGATTTTCATATTACCTCACATTTCTCGCATGAGAAAAAGCGCATAGCACTTTTTTCACACTAATACCTCTCTTAATACTAACCAAGCTTCTCAGGGCCAAAGCTCTGTGGCAGAAGTTCCTCCAGTGTATAGGTCCTGTAATCAGTTCTGCTCCTTGCCACGATTACCTGAAGCTCAGAAGGGACAGAAAACTCACGGAGCACCTGGCGGCATACCCCGCAGGGAAATGCATAGTCAGACATCTCGTTCTCCTCGTCATCTCTCCCGCCCACAATCGCAACAGCCGTTATTTTTTTATTCCCCTCCGACACAGCCTTGAACACTGCAGTCCGCTCTGCACAGTTCGTTGCGCCATAGCTTGCATTCTCAATATTGCACCCCTGGTACATCCTGTCATTCTCACAGAGCACGCAGGCTCCGACGCGGTAATTCGAATATGGCGCATAGGAATTCTTCCTCGCCTCGAAAGCAGCATCGATCAGCTCCGACGCTGAGACTATTTTCTTGATCCACATATCCTACCCCTCAAAAGCCTTTCTTATACTCTCTTCATAAGGTGCACGAAGAATACCCTTGTCCGTGATTATCGCCGTGATGAGTTCATGGTCCGTCACATCAAACGCAGGATTGTAGCACTTCACTCCTGGAAGAGCCATGGGTTTAGAATAGAACATCTCCTTTATCTCATCACTCCTTCGCTCTTCTATCTTGATTTCATCGCCAGTTGGACATGCCCTGTCAATCGTGCTAAGCGGCCCAAGGACATAGAACGGAATGCCATAATGCTTTGCAAGGATGGCCACGCCGCTGGTTCCCACCTTGTTGGCAGCATCACCATTAGCAGCGATTCTGTCACAGCCCACAAAGCAGGCCTGAATCCTTCCCGACTTCATGACTATGCTTGCCATGTTATCGCATATCAGTGTGACATCCACCCCCGCATTGTAGAGTTCATAGGAGGTGAGTCTCGCTCCCTGAAGAAGAGGTCTTGTCTCGTCCGCAAATACATGAAGCTCGACGCCTCTTTCCTTGCCAAGAAGTATTGGTCCAAGGGCTGTTCCGTACCGTGATGTAGCTAGCGGACCCGCATTGCAGTGGGTGAGTATGCCATCGCCATCCTTTACAAGCGACAGACCGTACTCTGCAATTTTTTTGCACATCTCGATATCTTCTTCATGGATGCGCGTAGCCTCCTGCTCCCAGAATTCACACAGCGATGCTGTCGTCGCGCCGGCTGTCTTCTCAAGGAATTCCTCTCCCTTTGTAAGCATGCGGTTGATGGCCCAGCTTAAGTTCACTGCAGTAGGACGCGATTCATTCAGGTATTCCATTTCAGCAGATACCCTTGCCACAAGAAGGTCTGCGTTCGTGACTCCTGACAGCCAGAGCTTCCTGGCACGCACTGAGCAGCAGTAAGCTGCGAAGATTCCAATGCACGGTGCTCCTCTGACCTCAAGACGCTTTATCGCATCATACATTCTTTGGAGTTCATCCGTACTATAAAATACTGTCTCATTGGGCAGAGCACTCTGGTCTAAAAATATGACAGAAAGTCCGTCCTCACTTATTTTCACATGGTCTGTAGGAAGGTAATTCATTTTTCTCCACCTTGATATAATCATTCAATAAATACTATTGATGTCATATGAATAACAATATGACAGTTAAATAACGTCTTTTATTTTAAGAATGCTCTCCGTGATGAGCGCCTTGAATTTAGGTGCTGCCTCTGCAGCCGCCGCCTGTACCTCATCATGGGTAAGCGCTGTCTTTTGTATTCCGGCTGCAAGGTTACATACGCAGGAGATACCGCACACCTTCATTCCCATATGGTTAGCGGCGATGGCCTCGACAGCTGTACTCATTCCCACAGCATCAACTCCCATAATGCCAAGCATCCTTATTTCTGCCGGACTCTCAAAGGACGGGCCAGTGAGCTGTGCATATACGCCTTCCTGAAGCTTAATGCCAAGCTTCTTAGCACTGCTTCTGATGATATCCTGAAGTTCAAGGTCGTACACATGGCTCATATCAGGGAATCTCGTGCCGAGTTCATCAATATTAGGACCGATAAGCGGGTTAGGTGTGAACGCTGCAACATGGTCAGTAATCATCATGAAATCACCGCCCGAGAAAGCAGGATTGATTCCACCAGACGCATTTGTCACGAAAAGGACCTTCGCTCCCATGAGCTTCATAAGCCTGCAGGGAAGAACGACATCGGAAATCGGATATCCCTCATAGAAGTGGACACGCCCCTTCATACAGACCACCTTCACATCTCCCACATAGCCGAAGATGAACTTGCCTGCATGACCTGGAACTGTCGAAACAGGAAAACCTGAAATATCATGGTAGTCAATCTCGCACTCAACTTTGATTCCATCTGCATAATCCCCAAGTCCAGAGCCCAGCACCAGTGCTACCTCCGGCTCAAAATCAGTTATGCGTCTGACGTCCTCAAGACACCTGATAAGCTTTGCATATACCTCGTTCATAGCAAATCTCCTTTCAATCCAATTGCCTGTTTCCTGTGCTAAAAATTAAAGCAGTCAAAGAAATCACTGCCCGTTCTGCTCTCCTCATGCTTTGCAATGATTCCCGCCTTAAGCGGAGCGTACCTGTCTCCAAGAAGAGCCAGGACCATCTCAAAATTATCGTCATTTACAAGGGACAGCTCCTGCATGAGCTGAGTGTATCTCTCATCCTCAGAATGCTCAAGAATAACCTTAAATGCCGCATCAGACTCACAGCCCACAGTGTGACTCTTAAGGTAGCCAGAAAGTATATCCCTCATCCCATCACTTAGCTGATGGTGAAAAATTAGTCTGAGAAAAGCCAGGGAAGCCTTCTTCTTTCTCATGTCCTCCTTGTAGACATCAATATCAGCAGTCAGGTCTTCCTCTCCGCACAGTACCATGAACACAAAGCCTTCGTCGTCAGGCTCATTTAATACCGACATAAGTTTTGCATCCCACTGCTCATAGAAATGGCTCTTCTCGCCGAGCAGATACTCTGCATTCATCACGGTTGCTGCGGCCGCAAGGAGGTGCGCACTGCCCTCATCACCAAACAGGTCAAGCTTCTTCAAGGCATCATCCCTCGAAAAGCACCCCTGTCCAAAGGTCACCGTTGCGCCTGCCATGCTAAAATTCTCAAGTCCCGAGCAGGCCGAAAATGCCCAGTCACCAACCTTCTCAATGCTTGACGGAAGCGTCAGGCTTCCCAGAGCCTTGGCACCAAGAAACGCCTTCTTAGCCACCTCTTTGACGGGACACTCCGAAAGAGTCTCTGGAATCACAGCTTCCCAGATTCTTCCACTGTACCCTGTGATAATTGCCGATTCATTCTTCAGTTCATATTTTACACTGCCACCTGGACAGTCGAAAGTATACTCCTTAAACATCTTCCGTCCTACAGATCGAGAAGCTCAATTTCACTGCCAATATCAGACATGACATCACCAACCATAAGTTCCTTAGAATACTTCGCATACTCGCTGCTTCCAAATCGTCCAATGAAGCCTGATGAATAGCTGCCTGAAGTAAGTGCCGATACTAAAATCAGCATTTCATTTCCATCCTCAAAGGCCGCTGCAACGAAATCAAATACAGCTTTAAGCGCAACACTTGTCTTTGCTGTCTTCTCCTTGATCTCATTCACCCTCTCATCAAAACAGCCTTTAACGTTATCATATGCTCTGTCACTGTCAGACAGTGCGAGGCGCTGCCCCTCCTGAAGGAAGGTAATGATTCTCTTCTGCTTCCTTCTCTCCTGGGATGACATCGCATTTGCGTTCTGAAGTGATGTGAGCATTCCCTGATGAGAATTCTCCTGCGATGCAAAGTAATCTGCAATTTCCTTAGATGCATTCTCCTCACCTGAAAGGCTCTTTGCATGCTTCATGGCTCCTGTAAGGTCTGCAAGGTAATCACTCTTTTCCATCACATCGCGCATATCTGCAGTGAGGTTATCAATAAGCATTGAGAGTAGTGAAAGCTTCTCATCAAATCCAGCCTTCCTTGCGCGGCTGACAGCCAGCTCGCCAGCCTTCCCTGCAAGTATCTCCTCAATTCCGTAATCCCTCTTGTATTTGTTATAGAGGTCATAATATGCGCCAAACTCACGCACAATCTTATCATTCCTGAGATACTGTCCAATCAGAGTCTCGTCTACCTTGAGCCCCTCCTCCTCATACATCTCAAGAATCTGGGACAGATCCTCCCATCCTCTTGCAGTCACATAGGAACGGCCCTTCGCGGTTGTCTCAATTTTGTAAAAATATTCCTTCTTGAGTTCAAGAAAGCTGAGAACCGCACTATGAAGTCCCTTGTCAAGGGCATACTCCCTCCATGCACCATAGTCAGGTGTGACATCAAGGACCTTAAGCCTGTCCATTGTAACAACATCAAATTCCCGGACTGCCTTGTTATACTCAGGTGGATTACCTGCAGTGACAACTACCCACCCTTCAGGAACCGCATGGCGGCCAAATATTTTATACTGAAGGAACTGGAGCATTGAGGGCGACAGCGTCTCTGACACACAGTTAATCTCGTCAAGGAACAGTATTCCCTCCTTCTTCCCCGAACTCTCCATGGTGTCATATACAGAAGCAATAATCTCGCTCATTGTGTAGCTTGACACATCAGTCTGGATTCCGTCGTAATTCTTGTGCTCGATAAACGGAAGTCCCAGTGCAGACTGTCTTGTATGATGGGTCATCGAGTAGCTCACAAGGGCAATTCCAAGCTCCGCGGCAATCTGCTCCATGATTGCAGTCTTACCGACGCCAGGAGCACCGAGAAGAAATACCGGGCGCTGCCTTACTACAGGAATCCTGTACTCCCCGAACTCATCCTTTTTTAGATACAGCAGAACTGTCTGCCTAATATATTCCTTAGCCTGTTTAATATTCATCATTCTCTCCAAAAATCCGTAGGTTAATTCTCTGTTTCAATCTCCTCCGCCGACAAAATCACCTTGATTGCCCAGGGCGGAAGTCCCATGCGCTTGTCGTCATCATCAAGGAATACGAACATACTGTCAAATTCCGGCATATATTCTGGATATATTCCATAGCCGTCCGTGAAATATATGAGTCCCTTAAGATTCTCAAATTCTCCCTTCTCAAGAAGCGCCTCCACATAGGAAAAGGCTGGTCTGTAATCTGTTCCACCAAATCCCGTCAGTTTTCCGTTCCTTATAAACTCCTCAAAGTCCTCATCGCAGGTTATCCTGGTATCAGACTGAACCTCATTATCACACTGCACGATGTGCACATTTATATGTGAAAAAAATGATTCCTGGGACTTAAGTATGCTGTAGGTCTTTGAAAGAAAGGCCCTCACAGTCTTCCCCTGGCAGGAAGCCGAGGTGTCAAGAACTATCACAAAATCCCGAACCTTCTTCACATCCTTATATTCAAGCGGTTCCACCAGCGGCATATTCTCATAGAGTGAAAGACCGTAGGTGTAATAGATGTAATCAAACTCCTCATCATTGACCTGGACGTTCTCCCCCATCACGGAAAAATGCTGAAGAATGTCTGCGTAGTCGTAATGTTCCCTGGTAGCCTCCTCGAGATTCTCGGATAGACCCTCGGATTTATTCTGGTTCTTTGAAAAAGTCTTAAGGTCAGCCTTGATTCTCTCTGAAAGTCGCTGCCAGTCTGCAAGAGAAATGACGGCTTCCTCACTCTTCCAGGTTGTATGATCATCAAAACAGAACAGTTCCTTTAGTTCAGCCTCTCCCTCTGAAGAGAGGTCATTTGTCAGAAAGTATCTGTATATTGCAGGGGCTGTTATCTTCTCATTATATTTTCTGAGAATCCTGATCTTGTCCCTGCGTCTTCCATCATCGCCAAGGGATGCTCCAGGAATCTCCAGCTCCAGAATTACTGTCTCAACCGCAATGTCAGCAGCAAGCGAGTAAAACTGCCTGTGTCTCTCATTCTCAATCCTTGAGTATGCAAAGGGCTGTGAAAACACCCAGTGCATCAGCACGTGAAGATAAAGCCTTACCGCAAAATTGCGTTCTTCCCTGCATCTCCTCAGGAGCCAGGCCGGGTCAAGCGTCAGCTCCCTGCCATCGCACAGGGCAGTTCCGATATATTTTTTGAACCGGACCTTTATCTGTGACAGCGGAGCATCAAGGAATCTCATAGCAATGATACATGAATCCCTGGCAGTCCCCATCACGCGGCCTGCTAACTCTTCAATTTTTTTGTCAATATCCTTATCTTCTGCCATCAAAACCTCTATCTATGTCAGAATACAATTCCAAGCATGTCAAAAATACAGCCCCAGAAAACACCGCAGGCAAAGAGGAGTCCTGTAATTATCAGGCATTCCCGCTTGTTTAGGCAGAGCCTGAAAAGAATGAGAAGTCCTACTCCCGCACCGACCAGAAGTCCTGCAATCATTGCCCCCGTGGAAATCACGCCAGCCAGGTACATCTGTGCCAGCACAACGGATGCCGCGCAGTTCGGAATAAGTCCGATGACCGCGGCAGATAACACACCAAGAACAGGAATTCCTGTCAGGAATCCTGCAAGCGTCTCCTCGCCCACAAGCTCAATAAGTCCATTGAGCACTACCGAAAACACAAAAACATAGAAGGTGATTCTTATCGTATGCTTAACCGCAGATTTGAATACGCCCTCGTGACAGTCACAGTGCTCATGCTCGCATACCTTATGTATGTCCATGTGGCCATCAGTAGATGGAAGAAGCCGCTTTGCGAGCATTCCCAGAATATATCCTGAGATAATGGCAACAACGACCTTGGACAGAAGCACAAGTCCTATTGTCTTCACTGGAACTGCACTCGATAAAAATATAGGCAGCATCTCATCCGAGGTCGAGAGGAAAACCGCAAGCAGTGTTCCGACATTGATTACTCTTCCTGCATACAAAGATGCGGCCGAAGCTGAAAAACCACACTGTGGTATAACGCCCAAAAGAGCGCCCCATACAGGACCGCTCTTTCCAGCACGACTTATTACATTCTGAAGCTTATCTCCTGCCCTCGATTCCAGCAGTTCCATCCCAAGATATGTGAGAAAAAGGAACGGCAGAAGACGCAGGCAGTCCATCAGCGCATCCAGCAGAATATCAGTTATCATCCAAAAATACCTCTATAAACTCATCAACAAACTCAGCGGCCCTGTCATAATCAAAGTTGTCCACGGCCTTCTTAATTCCAGCAAGGTAGTTGTTAACTTCCTCACCATAGTTGTGGGAACCCCACTCTTCAACAGCCCCCTCAAGCAGGGATGTGTTAAACTCCTCAATGTAATCCCGCACAGCGTACATTGTGTCCGCAGGGAATTCCTCCTCCTCAAGCTTATCAAGCTCCGCATCATCGCTTTCAAGCATATTGTGTCCAGCAAGATACTTCTTAACCAGTTCAAGGAGTTCTTTGTACTTATCAATCGCTGGCGACAGCTTCTCGTTGATAGTATCCATATCGCCTGCCTTACCAGCCATTTCAAGCTCCTTGAAAAGTTCAGACACTTCCATACCACCAATTCCGGCAGAAGAACCCTTTACCGCATGAACATTAATTATGAACATCGGCAGATCTCCATTCTCATGTTCATCAAGAATATCTTCAATTTTCTTCTGGCCTTCAGTCAGATAAGTGTTAAGAATTGCACCGTATACTTCCTCATCGCCGCCAGTTCTCATCAGGCCGACATCGACGGAAAGACCAGGCGCAGCTGTAACTGCAGGAGCAGTCTTCTGCTTCTCGCTCTTTTCCTTAACCTTGACAAGGTCAGTCGGAAGGAAATTATCAAGTATCGCATCAAGGTATTTAACCCTGATGGGCTTGCCAAGGTAGTCCTGGAAACCAAGCCTTATCATATCATCCTTTACATCCTCGCCAATGTTGGCAGTCATGCAGATGATAGGAACCGTCTTATTTTTTTCATCCCCGATTTCCCTAATCTGGTGGAGCGTTGTCGGTCCATCCATCTCAGGCATGAGCTGGTCGAGGAAAATAAGGTCGAACTGCTCATCACGGCACTTGCTGATTGCCTCCTTACCGGAGCCAGCAGTGAACGGCGAAATCTTGTACCGGGACAGAAGTCCATTCATTACCTTGATGTTGACCATATTGTCATCAACAACAAGCACTCTCGCATCAGGAGCTTCAAACTGTTTCATGTAGTGCATGTCCTGGTAGTCCTCAGCCTTCCAGGTTCCATTAATTACTTCTTCAAGATTAATGCTGCAGATGGGGCGCCTCATAACACGGCATTTTCCAAAATCGCCGTAGACGTGCGCGTAATCAGTTACTATATATGTCCTGTCCTGACAGCCATAGGAAGTCAGCAGATTCTCTACGGACGCATAAGTGTAATCTGATACAAATATCCAGTCGTATTTTTTATCCCTGAGCTTCATATCGAAGGCTGCATATGTCGAGACTATGTCTGGAAGCAGTCCGAACTGACCAAACACCTCTGTCCATCCCCTTGTTCTCGAAGAATGCTGGACAAAAATAAGTGCTCTGGCCGTATTGCCCCTTGTAACAGAAATAATCGGCGCCTTCTCTGCGTAGAAAATATCAAACTGGAAGAAAACAGAAGTTCCCACATTGTTTATACTCTCAACGCGGATATTACCACCCATGAGTTCAAGGATATCCTTACAGATAGTAAGCTCAAGTCCAATCTTCTTCAGGTGGCTGTATTTCTTGGAATCATAGATTTCAAAGCTGTTAAATACTGATGCCTTCTCATCATCCGTGAGTCCACTTCCAGTGTCAGACACCCTGGCAAAAAGCGTTATGGAATTCGTCTTTGGATTATTCCTGAACGTCAGCTTCATCGCAACGCGTCCATCGTCGGTCTCGTTGACAGCGTTTAGAAGAATATATTGGAATACCTGCCTGATTCTTACCTCATCTCCATACAGCAAATCAGGAATTTCCGTATCGATATCAGCAAAAAACTTTGTATTCTTCTCCGCAAGCTCCATATTGACAGTATAAATGATGTCTTTAAGAAGTTTCTTAAAGTGGAACTGCTGCGGACGAAGTTCCATCTTGCCTGAATCGAGCTGCGAGTATACAAGTACATTGTTGATTGTATTCAGAAGTGAAAATGCAGAATCCTTGATAAGGGTAGTCTCAAAGGAGATATCCCTTCCGCTCTCTCCCCTCTCCAGCAGCTCTGCCATTCCCAGGATTGCGTTCATAGGTGTCCTGAGCTCGTGTGACATATTGGCAAGGAACCTGTTCTTTACGTTTCCACTTTCTTCAATGGAACGACCGGACTCGAGTATGGAAGCGCGCATCATCTTGTACACACCTGAATAGGCCCAGAGTACCAGAACGATAACCATTGTCGAGCTGAGAAAGCAGAACATGATGTCGTAAGCCATCGTAGAATTCTGCGAAAGATAAATGATTCTATGCGGATAATAATAGGAATATGCCATTACGAACATGTCCCACACTGCAGTAATTACTACGGTAACTACAAGAGGTATTCCATCCAGAAGGATAAAACAGAGTGTATAACCACCAAGAAACATGATTGGCATTCCGCTGAACAGTCCACCACCAAGAATGAACAGCATAGGGAACATTATGATATTAAGCAGGAAGCATAATGCGTATGCTGCAACCGTATAGCGCTTTGAGAAATAAGAATAGACCCAGATGCCGCCAGTAATAAACATAAAAATGAGCACAGCACCAAGAAGCGCGGGAGCAACCCCGAGCTTATAGAACACAAACAGTCCTGCTACGCTGAGGACCTGAATGTAAAGCGATATTAAATTAACAAGCCGCATGGACATCTGTCTTCCCTCGTCCACGTCGAAGAGTCTGAAAAATTTACCCATTTTCTTCTCCCTTAATTACCGGCTTCACCATAGACTCTGGAACGAATCGAAGTATCGTCTTCTCAAGTCTTCCTATCTCTATCGGCTTTGAAAGATATTCATCAAAGCCTTCACCAAGAAGCATCTCACGAACGCCATCAACGGCATTTGCGGTCAGCGCTATAATCGGAACATTATTGGTCCATTCAGCATCCATGGCGCGGATATTCTTAAGCGTGTCCACACCATCCATTTCAGGCATCATGTAATCGAGGAAAATAATATCAACTGGCTGTGTCTCAAGTCTGTACAGACACTCCTTGCCACCACCTGCAGTAATCACCTGCATGTCATATCTCTCAAGAAGCGATTCAACCACCTGAAGGTTAGTGAGGTTGTCATCCACAGCCATAACCCTTACACCTGGACACAGGAAATCCCCTGTGATGCTGATTCTTCTGAGGGAAGAATGCATGTCACCACTTAGAAGTGCAGATATATTGTAATAATAAATTGGCCTAACCATAACCATACCTGGGCAGCCTTCAACATTTGTCTGGTTGATATCGGCAAGAACAATCAGTTTAGCATCACCCAGATTTTTTTCAATGAAGCCCTCAAGCTCTGTGTAGCGGGTACGTGCAACAAAAAGATGCGTAAAGTCACCAGAAAGAAGCCTGGTTCTAAACTCAGCAACTCCGCACACTGATTCAGCTCTCACTGAGCACTGGGCAAGCGTTGTCATGAGCATATCGTTACTCTTGTCATCCTTCTCGTACACAAGAGCAGAATATGATTTTACAGCCTCAGATGTTTCGTCTTTCTTTTTTGCTCCATTAAACGAAATCGGAGTCTGCGGAACTGAGAAATAGAACTCAGAGCCCTCGCCGTAGGTACTGTCAAATCCAAGCGTACCATTCATGGCATCCACTATTTCCTTGCAGATTGACAGTCCAAGTCCGGTTCCCTCAATCTCATTTATGCTGTTGTCGCCGTTGTCTGCCCGCTCAAATGCATTGAAAATCTTTGCCTTATCCCTATCAGCAATTCCCACACCAGTATCCTTAACTGAACAGTACAGTTCAAAATGGCCATCCGTTCCCATCTTTCTCTTCACTATCAGGGTGATGCTTCCAGTTTTTGTATACTTTACGGCATTATTCAGAAGGTTAATGAGAATCTGACGAAGCTTCTTGCTGTCACCATACAATTCATCAGGAACATCCTTATCTACGTAAACGAGGAAGTCTATTCCCTTATCCATGACTCTTACAGATATCATGTTGACAATGTCAGAGAGAAGCTCCTTGAAGTTATACTCATCATCTTCAATCGTGATTCTGTCAGACTCAATTCTTGAAAATACAAGAAGGTCGTTCACAGAAGAAAGCAATGCATTGCAGGCATTAAGAATATTCAGAACCCTGTCCTTAGACATTTCGTCAATATCCGAAGCCATGAGGAGCTGCGAAGTTCCCAGGATGGCATTCATAGGTGTTCTGATTTCATGGGACATATTGGACAGGAATACATTCTTGGCCTGATTAATCGCCTCGGCTTCATTTTTTGCCAGCTCAGCCTTCTGCTTCTCAACGAAGTAATATCCGACCTTTCTCTTAATGCAGAAGCCGGACACGATTCCACAGAATACTACTGCCAACGAAAACTCGACTAAAAGCCGTATCGATGCACCACTCGAAATAACAACAGGTCCCATGCGTCTGCTCTGATAAAATATGACCGCCATCTGAAACAGGAGTGATGTGGCTACTAAGATACGCATTACTGCGCCTTCCATGGCCACGGCACATATTACTATTCCTAATGCGAAATATACTATCGAACCAGAGAACAAGCTGTTTCTTGCAAGATACAGCCCGGGAAGCGAAACAAAATTTACAAGAACTGTCAGCAGCACTCCGCAGAGTGTGTACCGCTTGGTCACATCGGCAAAATAGACATCAAATGCAACCAGGAGAAGCGCGATCAGAAGATTCATGACAGTCACAATCCCGAGGTTCATCATTACCGCAAGGACTGCCTGATATGCATATATGAACACAGCAGAAAAAGCGGCAAGGAAAAATCCTTTCCGCATAGGCGAGTATTCTTCTGCAAAATATTTTTTCAGAAATCCTTCCATGTCCTCTATCCTAATCGCATTAAGCGGACATTCACATTCCGCTTCGCAGTTTCCGTTCAGCGTGTACTTCTATCTCATCAGCTCGTTCATTGCAAGCTTAAGCCCGTCAACAGTAAGCTTATACATGGGAATTATGCTCTTAACCGCAGTCTCAGCCTCTCTCCAGGGTGCATGTCCCGGTGCCATCTTCGGGTTCATCCAGACCATCTTCTTGTAATGGCGCTTCATGAGAAGCAGCCACTCCCACCCCGAAAGTCCGCCGTTGGGACCTCTGTAATTTCCTGTGTCAGAATATAATTCCTCAGGTGCCATCGCGGCATCACCAACGATGATGACCTTATAGTTTTCATCAAGGTTCTTGAACAGCCACTCTGTCTCTGTCCAGTTTCCATTCTCACACTCCGGGTCATTATAGACATGGGAGTAAATGCAGTTATGGAAATAGTAAGTCTTCACGTCCTTGTAATGGTTGGACTTGTGTACAGACTGGAACAGTTCGTTCATTAGTCCGCTGTATGGAATCATCGTTCCACCAGAATCCATAAGGAGAAGAAGCTTTACTGTATTCTTCCTGGGTCTCTCATAGACAATCTTCAGATATCCGCCGCTGTTGCAGGTTGCATCAACGGTCTTATCAAGGGAGAACTCGTCCTCTGGGACATCCAGTCTTGCCGAGAACTGACGGAGTCTTCTGAGCGCCACCTGGAACTGACGGTTGTCAAGGATTCTGTCATTTCTGAAGTCCTTGTACTTGCGCTCTCCTATTACCTCAAAGGCACTCTGGTAGCCTGTGGTACCTCCAATTCTGATTCCGCCAAGATTGCTTCCCAGATTACCGAAGGCAGTCTTACCCATGGTTCCAATCCATGTCGAACCTCCGTTGTGCTCGGAATCCTGATTGGCCTTGACCTCTTCGTACTCTTCCTTAATCTGCGCGTGGTCCATCTCACCCTGCTCCTGCTGGTTCATGAACTGACGCTTCTTCTCAAACTCCTCAGCGAATTCCTCCTTGAGGTCCTCCTTGTCGAGCCATCTGAGCATTCTGTCAGTCACGTCGTCGAAGTCAGTCTTGATTCCCTTGAAATAGTCCATGAAAAGTGAATCGTACTTGTCATATTCGGTTTCATTTTTTACAAGAATCATTCGGGATACATAGTAGAACTGTGTGAGGCTTGAGCCGCAGAGCCCCTTGTCAAGGGCCTCCATAAGAGTCAGCCACTCAGCCAGCGTCACATCCATTCCCTTGTCCCGAAGGAAGTTAAAGAATGCTAAAAACATATACTAAAACAGATTGCTCCTCTTCACAGCCTCAAGGTCCTCATCCTTCTTGACGATTACACCAAGGAAGGGAATAGTCTCTTTAATTTTTGCAGGCGCGATACCAGAAAACTTGAGCGCTGCAATCCAGTCGATAAACTCCGAGGTCGAGGGCTTCTTTCTCACCTCTCTCATTCCCCTGATTGCGTAGAACGCATCGAGTGCATTCTGAAGCACATCCTCTTCGATGCTGTCAAAGTGGGTAAACACAATCTCCCTCATGAGCTTGGTTGTCGGGAAGTCAATATAGTGGAAAATACATCTTCTGAGGAATGCATCAGGCAGTTCCTTCTCAGCATTTGATGTGATGATCACTATAGGCCTGTGCTTTGCCTTGACAGTCCTCTTCGTCTCATGGATGTAGAACTCCATCTGGTCAAGCTCCCAGAGAAGGTCGTTCGGGAACTCGAGGTCAGCCTTGTCAATCTCATCGATAAGAAGGATGACCTGCTCATCGCTGTCGAAGGCCTCTCCCATCTTACCAAGCTTGATGTATCTTGAGATGTCATCAACACCCTCCTCACCAAACTGTGAGTCGTAAAGTCTCTGTACTGTATCGTACACATAGAGGCCTTCCTGTGCCTTGGTTGTGGACTTGATATTCCAGATGATAAGCTTCTTGCCAAGTGACTCTGAAACCGCCTTCGCAAGCATTGTCTTTCCAGTGCCAGGCTCACCCTTAATAAGAAGCGGCTTGCCCAGTGCAATGGCAACATTGACTGCTGTCATAAGCTCCTCAGATGCCACATAAGTGCTGCTGCCGTTAAACTGCTGATCCATGAACTATCCTCTCTTTCACTCGTGTTCAGATTTGTTTTCGTTCTGTAATGATTTATCGTTCTGTTATGTTTTATCGTTCTGTTATGTTTTATCGTTCTGTTACTATTTTTCTCCGATAATACTACTTTGGGAAAAAATATATTTTCTCACTCTGCAAAAAGTGGAGTTGAAAAATATCTCTCTGCCGTGTCGGGAAGAACCGTTACCACCGTCTTGCCAGGGCCGAGCTTCTGTGCGAGCTTAAGTGCTGCTGCCACATTGGTTCCACTCGAGATGCCAACCATAAGGCCCTCTTCCCTAGCCAGTCTCTGTGCTGTGGAAATAGCCTCCGCATCAGTCGTAATGTAGATATCATCATAAATCGACTGGTTCAGAATATCAGGAATAACGCCATCTCCGATTCCCATCTGAAGGTGGGTTCCAATGCTGCCGCCCGACAGAATGGCTGCGTGCGACGGCTCCACTGCCCAAATCTCCATATTGGGATTAGCTGCCTTAAGCACTTCACCGATTCCAGTGATGGTTCCACCAGTTCCTATACCTGAACAGAATCCATCAATCGGTCCATCTATATCATCAAGTATCTCCTGAGCAGTATGCTTGATGTGTGCCATTGTGTTATTAGGGTTCTCAAACTGCTGCGGAACAAACACTCTTGGGTTCTCCGCTGCCATTCTGAGTGCCGTCTGCAGACACTCCTCAATACAGGCCCCGATATCACCATCGTCATGGACAAGAATCACCTTGGCACCATAGTGATGAACCAGCTTTCTTCTCTCTTCACTTACTGAATCAGGCATGACGATTATCGTCTTATATCCTCTCACTGCTCCCACGAGCGCGAGGCCAATTCCCTGATTTCCACTGGTAGGCTCAACAATAATGCTGTCCTTTTTTATCTTGCCTTCCTTCTCTGCCTCAAGAATCATATTGAGTGCAGTTCTCGTCTTGATGGATCCGCCTACATTGACACCCTCGTACTTGACAATGACTCTGGCGCTGTCCTCGCGGACCATTCTTCTAAGACGGATCAGCGGTGTGTGTCCGACCGCATCTAAAACATTTGAATAAACCATTTTCATAATTCCCCAATTATTTTTTTTCCCATTTTACATTTGTGTGTCTACTCGCAATTATCAAGCAGAAATAAGAGCATATCCTTTTTGCTTGCTTTTTTCACCGGAGATTTCAAGCAGAAATAAGGGTGTCTCCTTTTTGCATGATATCGGAGTTTACCGAAGTGGCAAAATAGCAAGACACACTTTTGTAAAAATGGATTTATTTTTTACTGTGCATAGTATTTTTGATTATATCATTTTTCTGACCTTTCAGGCAACTGTTTTACTTAACTACGTATGGTTCTTTCCCTTCCAGTATTCGCTGCCTGTTTATTTTTTCCGCAAGCTCAATTATCTGCTTTCTGGGCAGAGCAACGCGGTCTTCCTTAATCATCCTGTCAATGGAATATCCATTTGCAAGAAGGTGTTCTATTGTTCCTCCCCAGGCAAAATTTTTCACAAAATCCTGCAGTGCTTCCCCAAAATAGTCTGGCATGCTCTGTCTCCTTCGCTTTCAAAAAATAGTAAATCGGACATTCGCAATCCGCTTTGCTTCGCAACTTGTCTGCGTCCAAAAAATATTCAAATACATAATACCACAATCTAGTGCTATAATACTTGAGTTATCCGTGGTTATTACCATTAAGAAATTTGGACTCATATGTAGTTAGAACTCATACGTAATTGACACTCAAGGTAATTTGACATGAAACCAAAACACTTAAACAACAACTTACAGGGCATCCTGTTCATCATATTAGCAGGCTTCTTCTTCTCGCTTATGACTTTTTTCATAAAAATATCAGGAGACCTGCCCACAATGCAGAAGGCATTTTTCAGAAACTTCGTGGCAGCAACCGTGTCGCTTATCATGCTTGCAAGAAGCGAGAAGGGTTTTTACATCATGCGCTCAAGCTGGCCCGACCTGTTCCTTCGCGGGCTGTTTGGAACAGCCGGAGTCATCTGCAACTTCTACGCGATCGACCGTTTAGGACTTGCAGATTCCAACATGCTCAACAAACTCTCGCCCTTCTTTGCCATCGTGATGTCAGTATTCCTGCTGCGTGAAAAGGCAAATACAGTCGAGTGGGCTTCGGTTGTGATTTCCTTCACCGGTGCGCTCTTCATTATCAAGCCCTCCTTCAACATCAGTTCGCTCCATGGCTTCATCGGTTTATTTGGCGCAGTTGGCGCAGGAATTGCTTATACCTATGTTCGCAAGCTGGGAAAAAATGGTGAGCGCGGTCCTGTGATTGTCATGTTCTTCTCCACCTTTTCCTGCATTGCAACGCTTCCTTTCCTCATTGCAGGATACAAGCCGATGTCGCCAAGGCAGCTCCTTATACTGCTCCTTGCCGGCGCATGCGCCACAGGCGGCCAGCTCTCCATCACCAAGGCATACACAAAAGCCCCCGCAAAGGAAATATCTGTCTTTGACTACTCACAGATACTCTTCGCTTCGCTCCTTGGACTATTCTTCCTCGGCGAGGTACCTGATAGATACAGCCTCATCGGATATGTGATAATAATTGGGATTGCAATTTTCAAGTGGAGATATACGCTGAAGCATTCATGATACCAGGCTTTCACTGCGCTGCTGGAATCAGTTTTTCACTATACTTGAATTAAGTGAATAAATAAGATAAAATCACGTGTATGTGATTTCATAGCAATATACTAGAAAAGAGGATATAAAATGATAAAAGATGTATACAAGAAAGGACGGGTGACATACTCTTTCGAGACGTTCCCTCCCAAAAAGGACGATGAATTCGAGCAGATATATACTGTTGTGGACGAGCTTGCAAAGCTTGGTCCCGATTTCATCTCTGTCACCTTCGGTGCAGGCGGAAGCAACTCAAAGAAAAATATTGAGGTTGCATCCTACATAAACAAGAAGGGAATTGAGTCCCTTGCACATCTCACTTCCGTAGGCCTTCAGAAGGATGCACTCGATGAGTACTGCACAAAGCTCGCAGCAGAGGGCGTGCAGAATATCCTTGCACTTCGCGGCGACCGTCCAAAGCTTATGACAGATGAGCAGTTTGAGGCCCGCTCCTTCCACTATGCCAACGAGATGATTGAGTATCTCAAGGCTAAGACAGACTTCTGTTTTGGTGCAGCCTGCTATCCTGAGAAACACTTTGAGGCTCCTTCAATGCACGAAGACCTCGTTCATATGAGACAGAAGGCGGAGGCAGGTGCTGACTTCTTCCTCACCCAGCTCTTCTTTGACAATTCAAAGTTCTATGAGCTCCAGGAGAAAGCAGACCTCATGGGAATCAAGGCTCCCATCTCTGCAGGCATCATGCCCGTCACCTCAGCAAAACAGCTTGGCGTTTCTGTTTCCATGTCTGGAACCACAGTTCCCAAGTCACTGTCTGATATTGTTGCTAAATACGGAGACAAGCCCGAGGATATGAGAAAAGCCGGCATCGACTTTGCAATCAATCAGATTCTCGATATCCAGGCACACGGCACAGATGGCATTCATCTCTACACTATGAACAAGCCAGAGATCGGCCGCGAGATTATTACCGCAGTGAGGTAAAGAAACTTTTTTAGTTTGTGGTGGAATATTCCGATTTTAGGCTTATTTTACACAGTCTGATTTGGACTCAATTTGGGAAATGGGTGTAATATCTGGTGTTATGCTCAGGATTCCACCCATCTCCCTATGAAACTTATGTGTGCAGTGGTGGAATATCCGTGCATTTCCTGCCAAATTCCACCCATTTCTCAGAACATGTATATTCAATGTGGTGGAATAATTGAATTTCCAAGCAATATTCCACCACTCTCATCAAACGAAAGGGTGGAAAAAAGTATCTTCTGATACCAGATTCCACCCTTTTCAAGAAATCTCACAAATCAGCTCAGCAAGGCTGGGTGTAAATCGCAGAAATC
>DCHL01000115.1:38968-58079 GCA_002317595.1 Lachnospiraceae bacterium UBA1753
GCTGGGTGTAAATCGCAGAAATCTCATCCACATTCCACCCTTCTAAAGAAATCTCATAAATCAGCTAAGTTTCTGAAGCAAAACCACCGCCCCAAACAGGCATCCACAAAATCAACTTTCGCAAGCCTTGAGGTGAATCGCAGCTCTCCTACAGCTCTGCCGTGGCAGAACTCGGTGTTCCGATGCAGTAGTTATCACGCACGGTTGCAACTATCTTGGAGCTTCCATCAGGAACCCTGACGATATACGCGATGGGAACAGTTCTTCCTGCAGGGACAACCGGTGTGAAATCCCTGTACTTCTGCTCTTCTCCACTAGGTGCCTTGCCCTCACGCTCAGCAGAACAGTAATACTCATCCTCGTTGTCAAAGCCCACTGAAATGTAATTTACATTCTCCAATTTCAGACCATTATTCTTCACCATGAGGATTACCCTGTAGTAAGTATAGCCATCTACAGAATCACCCTCGTAGGTCTTTCCGATTTCATCAGCCTCAGCACTTACAATCTCTACATTGTGCTCATAGGCGTTCTTGCCCATTTCAGCAAACTTGCCGACAAACGTTGTCACAATCTGAACCAGAAAAACAAAAAAAATCACTATGATTATTACAGCCGGATTACCTTTTTTACTATTGACTGTCTGCATTGCTATCCACCATTACTCAACTTCCTGTAGAGGAACGCTGACCTCATAAATCTCACCAAGGGTATCTCCTGACTTGCACTCGCAGCACACCGTGATCATGTCAGCATCCTCATCTACCAGATATGCAAGATATCCTGATGCCGCACTACCCTGCATATACACATCATAACCGCTGATCATCAGGTCTTCTACGCCAAATGCCTCCAAGACAGGAGCAAGCGCTGAAGGGTCAGCAGACTCCCTGTAGTCCTTCCCATCATATACATAGGGCATGGTCCGCTCATCGTATTCAAGCTCATTATCACCAGAATAAGCCATATCAAGAGCGACAATTGCAAGCTTTGATTCAGATGGAATCTCAACCTCAAAATAATCTGCTGCCTCCTGGGATGACACAAGTCTGTAGGCGCCATACACCGTATACTCAAAGTCCCCCGCTGTATGGATCTCCTCAATCGCGCCAGCTGTGACCTCCATATTTTCAAGAGGATTAGGCGAGCCAAACAGAGAAGCTCCAATGTCATTTCCGTACTCCTCAAAAAGGATTGCCATGGCAACCGTCAGTACGGTGAACAAAACGATAAGAAACAATACAATTCTAATTACTTTTTTTGCGTTCCTGACTTCACCTGAAACCTGAGAACTCCTAGGCGTAGGAATGACCGTCTTATGGTCATGGGGGCGTCCCAGAATCTCATCCCATTTAATATGCTTCTCATACTCTGCCTCAAGAGTATGTGCCTCTGGGCGCACTACCGTCTTTTCCTTCATGCTGCCAGCCTCATGAGCCGATACACCTGGCTGTCTATGAAAACATCCGCACTCAGGACAAAGACCACTATACATATCAAAATCAAAAGTTTTCCCGCATCTAACGCATCTCGTCAAAGCAAGCTTCATGAAAACCACACTTTCTCAGCAAATCCGTTTAATCAGCTTCTGCCCAGGCCACTTAAACATCTGTCACTATTGCCTCAGCAAAACCGCCTTCGCTACTTCTCCTGCTTCTTATCCCTCATCATGAGGTCATCCATTGCCTGCTTTGCAGACTTATTCTCAAAGAGCACGAGGTTAACCTGCTCGATGATAGGAAGTGAAACCCCATATTTTTTTGCAAGCCCAAGGCCTGCCTTAGCTGAGTACACGCCCTCAACCACCATCTTGACCTCATCCATGGCCTCCTGCATCGTTGCACCCTTACCGATGAGGATGCCAGCCCTGCGGTTTCTTGAATGCATTGATGCGCAGGTAACGATAAGGTCACCGATTCCGGTGAGTCCATAAAACGTATCACTGCTGCAGCCCATAGCCGTTCCAAGAGCTGAAATCTCATGGATTCCTCTTGTGATGAGTGCAGCCTTTGCGTTGTCACCGCAGCCGATTCCGTCAGCCATTCCGGCAGCAAGGGCAATAACATTCTTAAGTGCCGCGCCGAGCTCCATGCCAAGCACGTCCGTTCCTGTATAAACACGGAATACCGGATTCATGAAAATATCCTGAAGGTGCTTTGCCACTTCATGGTCCTTGCATCCCACAACGATGGATGTCGGCATAGCCCGGCCAACCTCCTCAGCATGCGTGGGGCCACAGAGCACAGCAACTACCGCCTGCGGAATCTCCTCCTCAATAATCTCAGAAAGCGTCATAAGGGTGTTCTCTTCCACTCCCTTTGCAACGTTTACAATTATCTGACCTGGTGCAATATACTCCTTCATTTTCGCTGCCGTACTTCTCGTAAAGGGCGAAGGTACAGCCAGTACAAGGAAGTCCATGCCTTCAATTGCATAGGCAAGATCCGTTGTGAACTCCATATCATCAGGAAGAATTGTGCCAGGAAGCTTGTCCTTGTGTTCATGCTCACGGCTGAGCATCTCAATCTCCTGCTCAAGGGCAGACCACATGGTAACCTTAACTCCGTTTCCAGCAAGAAGCCATCCCAGGGCACAGCCCCAGCTTCCAGCTCCGATAATTCCAGCTTTAATCATAACACTATCCTTTCACAGACATTCCTGCCGCCAGCAGACGACAATACCAACTACTCCTCTGACTTCTTCTTAAGATACGTCTTTCTCTCTGTTCCAGTAAGCAGCCTCTTGATATTCTCGCGGTGCTTCCAGAAAGCCATAATGGCAAGCAGCACAATTATCACATACATCTCGTACAGGTGAGGAGCGTCCATATTGAACATACCCATCTGTCCCATGATTAACGTCTCAGCAATCAGAAGAAGGTATACGAGAAGCGAACCAAGGGATACATAATGCGTGATAAAAAATGTTCCAAAGAACATTACAAGTTCTGTGAAGAAAAATATGGGTCCCATGGAAATAATCATTCCTGCAGTGGCTGCGATTCCCTTTCCACCCTTGAACTTAAGGTAGAAGGGATAATTGTGTCCAAGGATTACGCCTGCCGCAGTGTACACCTTAAGCAGAGGAAAAATATCCCCGCAACTCTTCCCAAATATCAGCCACACAGCAAGTACAGCAAACACGCACTTGAAGGCATCGCACAAGAGCACGACCACTCCAGCCTTAATGCCCTTGGTCCTCAGCATATTGGTGGTACCATAGTTACCACTTCCAGAATTCTTGATGTCAAAGCCCTGCAGCTTACCATATATGTACGCTGTCTGGAACAGGCCAAAAATATATCCGATGACGAGACATGCAATTCTTTCCATTACTTGTCTTCCTTTCTCTCTCTGATAATGAACTTGAGGGGCGTTCCCGCAAAGCCGAAGGCCTCCCGGATACGGTTCTCAAGGTATCTCACATACGAGAAGTGCATAAGTTCCTTGTCATTTACAAAAATGACAAAGGTAGGCGGCTTGACAGCAACCTGTGTAGTGTAAAAAATCTTAAGTCTCTTTCCCTTGTCGGCCGGAGGCTGCTGGAGAGCAGTCGCCTCAGTGACGATCTCATTGAGAACGCCGGTACCGATTCTGAGTGAGCAGTTCTGAACTACCGCATCAATGGAATCAAAGAGCTTGGGAAGCCTCTGGCCAGTCTTTGCAGACACATAAACTATCTCAGCATAGCTAAGGAAAGAAAGCACCTGTTTAACTTTTTCACTGAATCTGTAGATGGTCTTGTCATTCTTCTCAATCGCATCCCACTTGTTGACAACGATGATTACACCCTTGCCATTATCATGGGCAATACCGGCAATCTTGGCATCCTGCTCTGTGATGCCTTCCGTCGCATCGATAATAACAAGCACAACATCCGCCTTCTCAACAGCAGATACCGTCCTCACGATCATATAATGCTCAAGCTCTTCCTTAATCTTGTTCTTGCGGCGAAGTCCGGCTGTATCAATAAAGACATACTCCTGTCCATTCCTCGTCACCACTGTATCGACAGCATCACGGGTGGTTCCAGCGATATCCGAAACAATAAGCCTGTCCTCACCGAGAAGCTTGTTGATGATTGAAGACTTGCCGGCGTTGGGCTTGCCAACGATTGCAATCCTGGGCCTCTCATCCTCTTCCTCATCCTCTGAACCCTCAGGGAAATACTTGACAACCTCGTCAAGCATATCACCAAAGCCCAGCTTCTCCCTTGAAGAAATAGCGAAGGGTTCACCAATTCCAAGGTTGTAGAACTCATATACATCAGCCTCATACTTGGCGAAATTATCGACCTTGTTCACCACAAGCACAACGGGCTTCCTGCTTCTTCTGAGCATGTCAGCAACCTTGGAATCTGCGTCCTGAAGTCCCTGATGCACATCTGTCAGAAATATGATTACATCCGCAGTATCAATGGCAATCTGAGCCTGCTCACGCATCTGTGACAGAATGATATCCCCTGAATCTGGCTCAATTCCGCCAGTGTCAATCATTGTGAAATTGTGATTCAGCCAGGATACATCTGCATAGATCCTGTCCCTTGTAATTCCAGGAGTGTCCTGGACAATGGAAATACGCTCTCCTGCAAGAGCGTTAAACAATGTGGACTTGCCCACATTGGGTCTTCCAACTATAGCTACTATCGGTTTACTCATTACTTTCCGTCCATTTCTGTAAAAAATTAATCCACGTCAATTAAATTGATTCCGGTCATAGCCGCAACAAACGCTAAACCATTTAATTTTACAATACCAATCGGTACTTGTAAAGTTTGCTCAAGGTCCTCCACCGTCAGGTCATCAAGCAGTGTATGCTCTCCGCTCCTCAAAAGATTCTCAGGAAGAAACAGCATATCACCGATATCCCGTTCCTTCATCTGCGCAATGATATCCTGACCTGTCAGAAGTCCGCTCACGGTAATCCCATGTCCAAAGAAATCATTAACGATTCCATAAACATTAATCTCAAGATCAGGGAACACCTCCATAAGGCGATGCGCCATACCCTCGATCACAGGACATGCCAGCATTCCAGTGGCAATGGAAACCCTCCTCCCCGCAAGGTCAAAAGCGTCCTTATTTTTTGCAAGGTCAGACAGTGCCTCCTCAAACTCATCATTCAAGAGCCTGAGCATTCCTACGCCATTCTCAAGCTGCAGGTAGCCGTCATACCTCTCCTCCTCAGGGAGTTCCCTTCCTGCGAGAAGATACCACTCATCGCTCGCATGAATGAAATGATATCCATGCTCATCATATATTTTCCTCTGCCACTTCTCGATAAGGTCAATAGTGGCGCAGGCACTCTCCTTATCAAAGGGCTCAAGCGGATACAGACCATCCCTGAACTTTGACAGACCTACAGGCACAACAGAAACACTCTCAAGGAATGGAATGTACTTTGTCATATCCCTTATCGAGCGCTCGAGTTCCTCTCCATCGTTGATTCCACGACACAGCACAATCTGGCCGTTCATTCTGATTCCAGCCTCGTAGAACCTGTCAACCTTCCTAAGTGCCTCCCCTGCAAACCTATTGTGCAGCATCTCGCAGCGAAGCTGGGGGTTCGTAGTCTGGAAGGAAATATTAATGGGTTCAAGATGGAACCTGCATATCCTGTCAATATCGTGGTCCGACATGTTGGTGAGCGTCACATAATTGCCCTGAAGGAAAGACAGCCTGGAGTCATCATCCTTAAAGTAAAGCGTAGGCCTCATTCCCTTTGGCATCTGGTCAATAAAACAGAAAATGCACTTATTGTGGCAGGACCTGTAATCGTCCATGAGGCCGTTCTCAAACTCAATTCCGATGTCCTCGTCCTCATCCTTGTCTATCTCAAGACACCACTCCTCGCCATTACTCTTCCTGATGAGCAGTTCGACATAGATATCCTCCGTAAGGAACTGATAGTCAAAAATATCCTCTATCACTTCCCCGTTGACGGACAGAAGAACATCGCCAGCCTCAATTTCCATCTCCTGCGCAATGCTTCCCTCTTTAATTTTGCTGATTAAATGCTCATTCTTTTTCATGGTCATCATTATAACCCAAATCCACTCAATCTAAAAGGGCTGCAGCAATTAAGCGACAGCCCCTTAAAATCAACATATTCCCCGCCTTAGATATCCTCAATCCTGGCATTGTATCTCTTTACAATCTCACGAATCTTCTCGGTAGGTGTGATAACCGACTGCATTGATACGTCATGATTCATGAAATCGATGATGGATGCGGTGAACTTACTCATGTCAGCTTCAATATAGTAAGGACGCGAAAAAAGTTCAGGCTTCCTGTAGGTAAGGTTGGTGGTGATGATCCTGTCGAAGTAGCACTTCTCATACGCCTCATCAAACGCCTTCATACCATTCGTAAACAGTCCAAAGGTACAACAGATAAACACGCGCTTTGCATTCATCGCCTTAATCTGTCTCGCTGTGTCAATCATGGACTCACCAGAAGAAATCATGTCATCCACAATAATTACATCCTTGCCGTCAACGCTGTCACCAAGGAACTCGTGGGCAACAATGGGATTCTTGCCATTTATGATTGTGTTATAATCCCTTCTCTTGTAGAACATTCCCGTATCAACTCCCATAACAGTCGCAAAATAGATTGCTCTGTCGAGGGCGCCCTCGTCAGGAGAGATAACCACGGTGTGGTCCTTGTCGATTATCATATCCTTCTCGTTGTTGAGCAGCGCCTGAAGGAACTGGTAGAACGGAAGGAAGTTGTCAAATCCGCAGATTGGAGTCGCATTCTGTACTGAAGGATCGTGGGCATCGAAGGTGATGATATTGTTGACACCCATCTTTGAAAGCTCCTCAAGCATCATTGCGCAGTCAAGCGACTCTCTGGCCGACCTCTTGTGCTGTCTTCCCTCATAGAGGAAAGGCATGACAACATTAATTCTATGTGCCTTGCCCTGAACAGCAGCAATCACTCTCTTGAGATCCTGATAGTGATTATCAGGAGACATATGATTCAGAAAACCATTCATCTTGTAGGTGATGCTGTGATTCGTGACATCAAGGAGAATAAAGAGGTCCTTACCTCTAATAGTCTCGTTAATAACGCACTTCGCCTCGCCCGAACCGAACCTTGGAAGTGAAAAATCAAGAAGGTAGTCATCCCTGACATATCCCTGGAAAGCGGGAGAATCAATGTGCGGCTGATTTATCGTATGACGGTATTCAACAAGATGCTGATTGACCATCTTACCAAAATCCTTGCTGGAATCAAGCACGCACAGCATAAGCGGTGCAACGGGCATTGTATTTTCAAGGTAATTCACATTAGCCATGACAAAATCTCCCTTTATATATAACACTTGCGAATCGCTTCGCAACATTCTCGTAATAACAATTAGCCGCGATTACTATATCATTTACACTTATCTCAGTCAAGATTACCTGAGCGAAATAAAGCCTGCAAGATTACCTCTTTTTCCATTGCTTGCCCTGTGGGAAAATAAGAACTCAGGGTTGTGGCAGGTGCAGATTCCCGGCATTTCTATGTGCTCTGGCAGAATTCCGGCCTCGGTGAGAATTATGCGGTTGGCAGCGTGAAGATCAAGCTGGAATTTCCCCTTTTCTTTTCCGTTTTCCAGAATCTGGCTGTGATATTTTTCATCAAATTCGGCAAAAAATACTTCAGCAACATCTTCTGACACTTCGTAGCACTGCTGACAGATTGAAGGGCCGATAACTACAAGAATATCCTCCGGACGGCTCCCATATTCCCGCATCATGAGTTCAACAGTATTTCTTCCGATTCTTCCTGCAGTTCCTCGCCACCCTGAATGGCTCATTCCAACAGCAACGGCCACGGGGTCAAGGAACATAAGCGGAACACAGTCAGCATAAAAGCCTGCAAGGGTAAGTCCCCTGACATTGGTAACAAGTCCATCCACGTCAGAAAATCCTCTCTCCTTCAGATAGCCCGCCCCTGCATCAGCAGCGGTGGCCACTCGGACATTCGCAGTGTGTGTCTGGTCCGTAAAAACCATGGAATCGAAAGAAAACCCAATTGCATCTGCAATACGCCTGAAATTCTCATCCACGTTTTCCTTCTTATCCCCCCGTGAGTAGCTGAGGTTCATGGACGACAGATGACCCTCAGACACGCCTCCGCAGCGCGTGGAGAATCCATGGCTCACAAGTCCAGTCCTCTCCATGCTCTCGTAGGCAATATATACCGCATCATTCTTTTCAGGTTTCCTGATTATCATTTCCTAACCTCTTCCTGTATACTCAAAGGCATTCCTTATCCAGGTTATCTCTTCGTTCCCACTGCTTCCGTTTATTGCCACAATGTCAAACCGGACATTTGTGTCAAGACTCACCCTGAATCTGCTCCTGTAATAGTCAGCCGCCATGCAGACCAGCTTCTGCTTTCTGGGTGTCACAGCCTCCTGCGCCAGGCCGCGCTCTGTGCTGCTCCTGTACTTCACCTCCACAAAAACAAGCGTTCCGTCTGGTTCAGCTGCCACAATGTCAATCTCTCCACCCCTGTAACTCTTAAAGTTAGTAACCAGTATAGAGAGACCTTCCCGTTGTAAAAATTCAGCCGCGAGTGCCTCCATCTCGGCACCCGCAGCCCTTAATGATTTTGCCAATCCTACATTACCTTTCTCTTAATCTTCTCAAGGTTATCAACAAATACAAGAATCTCCGCCACAACCTCGTAGAGTTCGGGCGGAATCATCTCTCCGATTTCGAGCTTCGAAAGGGTATCTGCCAGCTTACCATCCTTGTGGGTCGGCACACCTGCTTCCTGGGCGCGTTCAATTATTCGCTCAGCAGTCTTTCCAAAACCAGATGCAACAACCTTGGGGGCCATGTCGCCCGGCTCGTATTCTATCGCAACCGCTGTAAGTTTTTTCTTCTTATCTTCCATACCCTATTCATCCATACTCTGCTGTTTCACACACTAAGCCTTCATATCAAACGAGTATTTAATCCTCGTCATCTCCGAACCATCCGACGGTGCACCGAGCATGGCAGCAATGGCGGGGTTCTCTGGTGCTTTCGGATCATCCTTCTTTACCGCGGCATCAATCGATACATTGTATCCCCTCTTCTGAAGGCGCTCGTCAAGCAGATGAATGTTCTCCTCAACGAAATCCAGCATCTCCTCATTCGCCAGTTCAAAATGAGTCTTCACAAAATTGGAGTCCCTGAGCGCAACATGGATATCCATAGTACCGAGCGCCTCCATCTCAAGATGAAGCAGAGCTGTGACTTCCCCGTCCTTCTCCATCAGCTTCTTCTTGTTCGTATAGACATACAAGTCGCCGTGGGCATTGTCGCCCGACATCTGTATGGGGAGCTGTACATAAGTGAATGCCTCATTCAGCTGATTCATGAAATTTACATTCTGGCGCAGGTTGTCAAGCCCCCTGGCCATGGCACTGTCGCCCTTTCCGAGCTGTTCAAGAAGGGCCTGGGCCTTTCCTGTATCCTCAAGGATACGGTTGTAGAGCTTCTGCACACTCTCTTTGTCAGTTGTACCGTCGCTTTTAAGGGAGAAGTCCTTAACAACGGCATCCTTCATAAGCGCCTTGAACACATCGCTCTCTGACAATTCCTTTATCAGTGTCTTATGGGCAGCACGTGTCTCCTCAGGCAGACTCAGGGCATCTATCTGCCCGTTCTCTGCCATGTCAATGGCGCTCTGAATATATGAAAGTGCAGTCTGCGGTTCCATAGTGCCATTTCTGATTGCAACCGCACTCTCTTCACTCATTCCAAGTGAAAGCAAGGCATCTGCAAGATAATTCCTCTGTTCAGCGGACAGCACCCTGTTCATGTCAGTATCTTCGTAGACAACAACAGCCGGTTCATCCTGCGCAGCAGTCTCCTCAAGAAGCTGCTCAGAGACATCGCCGCCAGAGGCCTGATTTGACAGAATATCAAGAATGGTAGGCTTAACCACAGCATTCTCCTGCTCAAGCGCAAGCTGTCCCACGTAATCCGTAACCTGCTTCTGAAGTCCCGCCTGAAGTTCAAGTGTCACATCGGTTGTTGCAGCACCGGAAAAAATTGCTGCGAAGGCTGACTTCTCTCCTGCAGTCAGTCCGTCCACCATTTCAAGCAGCGAATCGGCGATTCCCTCCGTCAGTCCCATAATCTGGTGCTCATTTTTTTTATACGCGCCATACTGCTCAATGCTGTTTTCATCTATCGAAAGGCCCTGCTTTGTCATCTCGACGATACTGGCAGCGTCAGCGCCCGGAAATTTATTTACCTGTCTGAACATCGCCTGGAGGGAATTCCTGTCAACGGACATTCCCTGGCTCATCATGGATTCCGCCATCTGAAGGCTGGTGGAATTTACCAGAATAGACGCCTGTCCCAGAGCACGGATAGCCGCAGGATTGACAGCCTGCGAGCCAAACAGCGGTGTAAGTGCAATCTGAGAGCCTGAATTTGACTTGACCTCAAAGGCCACAGACTGGCCTGCTGAAAGCTTGATATCCGCCTCCATTCGTGCAGTCACCACCTGTGAGTCAGGAAGCTTGATCTGCACCTGTTTTCCGTGCACTCCAACAACCTCGCCTGTCACTACCTGTCCCGCGCTGGCCCCGCCGAGGGCACTGGCATTGGCAGCCCTGGCATTCACCACCTTGTCGGACGAGGCTGGAGCGTCAGTTCCCTTAACTACATGAATATTCTGTTCATAGCTTGAAATTCCGCCAAAATTCATTCTGTCAGTCGTCCTGCAAAAAATTCTTTATAAAGCTTCGTCTATGAATCGGTGTCGGGCCAAACTCCCTAATTGCCGCAATGTGCATTTCGCTTCCGTAGCCCTTGTTTGATGCGAATCCATACTGCGGATATACAGCATCATATTCCTCCATCACATGGTCCCTTGTGACCTTGGCAAGGATGCTGGCTGCCGCGATGGACACACTCTTTGCATCGCCCTTGATAATCGGCACCTGAGGAAGGTCCACCATAGGAATGGTAACAGCATCATTAAGCAGCATCTGCGGCGCGGGTTCAAGAGCCCCAATAGCCTTTCGCATTGCCTCATAGGTTGCCTGAAGGATATTGATCTCATCAATCCTTGTATGGCTCGACTCTCCTATTGCCCAACACACTGCTTCACTCTTGATAATCTCGAATAGTTCCTCCCTTTTCTTCTCAGAGAGTTTCTTTGAGTCGTTAATGTAGAGTATCTCGCATCCCTTTGGAAGGATGACCGCACCCGCCATGACAGGACCCGCAAGAGGTCCTCTTCCGACTTCATCAATTCCGCAGATAAGATCACAGTCAGGGTAGCGCCTCTCAAATTCCGTCATCGCATGAACCCTCGCGCGCTCCTGCTGAAGCTTCTCTATACTTTTTTCGGCCTTAACCACCAGGCTCTTAACCCCGGCACGCTCATCCTGACTGTATATCTCAATAAGCTCCCTCAAAAGAGCCTCATCTGTCTCCTTGAACCTATCCCTAATACTTCCAATACTTTCCATTTTCACTCCAATCTCTGAGCTATAGCTTTCCAATTCCTGACAAAGGCCATATTCTGTATACAGCCTTTCCTAGAATTTTATCCCTCTTCACAGGTCCAACCTGAATAAAGCGACTGTCGACACTGTCATTCCGATTGTCCCCCAGTACAAAGTACTCATTTTTTCCAAGAGTGTAATCTGACACTGCGATTCCTGGGTCCTTAATCACATCATTTCCATAATTCTCTTCGAGAAGTTCATCGTTAATATAAACCCGTCCTTCCACATCTATCCGCACACTCTCTCCAGGCATTCCTATGATTCGCTTCACGTAGCAGGTTCCCTTTTCGTGCTCGTAGGGAAACACAACAATATCGTAGCGCTCAGGTGCTGAAAACCTGTAGGACAGCTTGTCAGTTATCAGCTGGTCTCCATCTGAAAGGGTGGGATTCATCGAATCACCGTCAACCACATTCTTCTGTACCACAAAGGTTGTGACAAGCAGTGTGATGACAAGGATTCCCAGCAGATACAGACTGAAGGACATTATTTTTTTCAAAATCCTCAATTTTTCATCCCCTTATCTGTCGCATTGCAACACTGTCACTCTGCAACACTGTCACTCTGCAACGCTGTCACTCTGCGGCGCTGTCACTCTGCGGCACTGTTTCTATCGTAATTCTTCCAAGCCTTCCGCTTCTGAAATCCTCAATGAGAATTCCTGCCGCCTTACTGTAATCAGGTTCTCCGCCCTTCGTAAGGCAGTGCCTTGATATCGCAGCCCTCAAAAGGTACTTGACATCCTGATTGATTACTGGAAGTTCTTCCTCCATTATAGATTCGTCCTCTATCGGATAGCGCTCCTCCATAATCCCTGGGTAATTCACCTTGAGGAATCCTGCAAGTGAAAGTGCCAGCTCATCCATGTCAAGGATGTTGTCGTTCATGGAACCAATATAGGCGAGGTGCTCTCCCACGGTCTGGTCCTCAAATTTGGGCCAGAGGATTCCAGGTGTGTCAAGAAGTTCGAGTGTCTTTGAAAGCTTAATCCACTGCTTTCCCTTGGTGACACCGGGCTTATTTCCAGTCTTGGCGCAGGCTCTTCCAGCAAAGGAATTAATAAATGTGGACTTGCCCACATTGGGGATTCCAACCACCATGGCTCTTATCGGTCTTCCAATTATTCCCCTTGCTCTGTCCCTCTCAATCTTTTCCTTGCAGGCTTCCTTCACAAGGTTATCAACCTTCTTGACAAGCCCTCTGTTTCTGGAGTCGAGCTTGATTGCCACTATTCCTTTTTCCTTAAAGTAGTTAATCCACTCGTCATTTTTCTTATCGCCAGACAGGTCCGACTTATTAAGAAGAACCATCCTTGACTTTCCCCTTGCGAGATTGTCGATGTCAGGATTTCTCGAACTGATGGGGATTCTTGCGTCAAGAAGCTCTATCACAAGATCAACTACCCTTATGTCCTCCTCCATCTGTCTGCGGGCCTTCGTCATATGGCCCGGATACCACTGATAATTATTACTCATTTTATAAAACCTAATCCTTCTTTCTGGGCCGCAAGGTGATACCATGCCTTCCCATAAACAGTATCAATATTTACACAGCCAAGGTTGGCAGAGCGTGAGTCCTCACTATTGTTACAGTTGTCTCCCATGACAAAATATGAATCCTCGGGAACTGTAAGCGGCTCCGCTGCGAGCCCGCCGTCTGCAATCTTGTCAACAAACATATCAGGCTGCGCCTCTCCATTAAGATACAGTGTACCGCCGTAAATCTGTATGATATCCCCGGGAACTCCGATTACTCTCTTGACATACAGGTGTGACCCCTCGTTTCCATTCGGCCTGAATACAATCACATCGCCGTGTGAGGGTTTCAGGAAATTATAGATTATTCTGTCAATCATAATCTCCTGGCCATTATAAAGAGACGGCTCCATGGAGGTTCCTATCATACTGGTCCTGATACCTACTGAATATACAAAGACGTAGGCTATGAGCACTGCAAGAAACACCCAGAACAGGTATCCCAGAACGCCTTTGATTTTCTCGTTTGTAATTTTTTTCTCTTTATAGTAAAAGGACAGTCCGCCCTTCTTCTTCCTGCCTGCCATCCGTTTTCCTCCGAATTTCCTTCCCATGAATTTTACCATATTTCCGAAATGACATACAACCGAAATGACATATAACAGAAATGACATATAACAGAAATGACGCACAACCAAAATGACAGCAAAAAAAATCGCTGCACCCTCTAATGGATGCAGCGACCTCATGATGACAATCATAACAGGTATATTAGATGAGCTCCTTAACCTTAGCAGCCTTACCAACACGCTGACGAAGATAGAACAGCTTAGCACGTCTTGCCTTACCTCTTCTGATAACCTCAACCTTCTCTACGAAAGGAGAATGGATGGGCCATGTCTTCTCTACGCCTACGCCGTTAGAAAGCTTTCTAACTGTGAATGTAGCTCTGTTGCTTCCACCCTGCTTCTTGATAACAGTTCCCTCGAAGATCTGGACTCTCTCACGATTACCCTCTTTGATCTTGTTAGATACTCTTACAGTATCACCTACTGAAAACTCAGGGATAGACTCTTTGAGCTGTGCAAGCTCGATTTCCTTAATGATCTCGTTCATTTTGTGACCTCCTATGTCATGTTGACGTTCTTAATGCTACTTACGGATTCCATAATAACTCTTTCAGATTCCTGAATCCCGGGCAACAGAGGACCATCTCTACCAAGGCACTCTCGTGCCAAACCACAGAACACTATTTTATAGTATGTTCAATCTTTTTGCAAGGGGTAATTTTATTAAACTGATCCCTTACGACTCAAAACTTCTTTTATTGCTATTCCAACTTCATATTCCCCGGCGAGCCACATCAAGACCATGATTGAACTATCATTTTGAAATGTAATTATTCTCAAGATCCCTGATGAAGGCGGTGATCTTACGCTTCTTGGGTTTGAGCTCGGCCTCCTCAGCGATGATTCTGGCCTTATACTCCTCGTAGAGGTCAGGGCGTCTCTCATAGGTTCGTCTTATGGACTCGTGAAGACGCCACTCCTCAATCTTTGCGTGGTTTCCACTCATAAGGACATCGGGCACCACCTTATCGTGCCACACTTCAGGGCGGGAATACTGTGGATACTCGAGCAGGCCATTCTCAAAGGACTCCGTATCTGCTGAATCATCGTTGCCAAGTACCCCCGGAACCAGGCGTGATATGGCATCAATCATTACCATCGCAGGAAGCTCACCTCCGGTAAGTACATAATCACCGATTGAAATATAATCCGTCACGACCTCCTGAAGTACTCTCTCATCGATTCCCTCATAGTGCCCGCACAGGAAAATAATATCCTCCTCCTGGGCCAGTTCCTCTGCCTTCTTCTGGGTGAAGGTCTCTCCCTGCGGAGTCACGTACACAATCCGTGGACAGGAGCCGCAGCACTCCTTGACAGCTTCGCAGGCCAGGTATACAGGCTCCGCCTGCATGAGCATTCCAGCTCCGCCGCCATAGGTGTAATCATCGACGCTATTATGTTTATTGAACGCATAGTCCCTTATATTGACGGCATCAAAAGATATAAAGCCCTTTTCACTTGCTCTTTTTAGTATGCTTGTGGAAAGTGCATCCATGATCATCTCAGGGAACAGCGTAAGCACATGAAATCTCAATTTTTTCTCCACTCTTTTTTCTCAGATGTATCGTCAGCCTCGCATATCATCAGTGACAGAATGCCTGGCATACTACATGACATCAATGAGTCCCGGCATGACATACATGGTCATCCTTCCACCCTCGATGTCGACATCCTTAATGCAGGATTTGATTGCTGGTGCGTATGCCATTTTCTCCTTTGGAGCTCTTCCATCAATCAGGAACTCCTTGTCGAGTTCAATCTCATACACATCATTTGCGCCGGTCTCTATAACATCCGTCACAGTTCCAATAAGGACATCTGTTTCTTCTTCATATACCTTGAGCCCAATCATGTCAGCCACAAAGTACTCATCCCTGCCGAGCTTGACTGCATTCTCCCTTGTCACGAGGAGCGGGCATTTCCTAAGGCGCTCGACCTCATTCCTGTCATCTATATCCTTAAACTTAAGAATTACAAACTGTTTGAAAAATTTAACTCCAGAAATCTCGATTTCACGAAGATTCTTTCCATCATCAAGAATAACGCTCTTTAATTTTTTGAAACGGCGAGGGTCATCCGTGGTTGGAAACACATTTACCTCGCCATGTACACCGTGAGGAGTTGTAATCACTCCCACCTGCAGCAGTTCTTCTCTGTTCAAATTAATCTCCTTTTTGAAAAAAAGGCTGCCACACTATTCAAGTGTAACAGCCCTTATTCTCATTGGTATTACTAAAAAGCTCTACTGGACAATGTCCACATTGACCTTCCTGTCCTCCTTAGAGGATGCGGCCTTTACCACGGAACGGATTGCCTTGGCAATTCTTCCCTGCTTTCCGATGACCTTACCCATATCAGCGGGAGCCACCTTGAGCACTACGTTGATTGATTTTTCTGTCACTTCCTCAGTGACAACAACCTGATCCGGATTCTCCACAAGAGCCTTTGCGATTACCTCAACAAGTTCTTTCATATGTACTCCAATCTTGTGGTGGTTGTAGTATTATCTTACTTCTCGATACCAGCGAGCTTGAGGATCTTAGCTACAACATCTGTAGGCTGTGCTCCATTTGCAAGCCACTTCTTAGCCTTCTCCTCATCAACCTTGAACTCAGAAGGATCTGTGTTAGGGTTGTATGTTCCGATCTCATCGATGCAACGTCCATCTCTGGGTGATCTTGAGTCTGCAACTACGATTCTGTAAATAGGATTTCTCTTGTAACCCATTCTGCGAAGTCTGATCTTAACTGCCATTTCTATAATCTCCTTATGAATAAAAAATATTAACTGACTTTTTTGGCGTCTTGGACATATTACAACACAGAAAGTACCTTGTCAAGTATTTTTACTTTACGAATCCGCGTAAATTTACTTATAGTCTCTGACCACTCAGGCTTAATGATGTTTTGCTAAATTTAATGAATCAAGCTTCTTCTTTGCATCCTCAAGCAAACTTGAATATCCCATTATTACCTGGTTGTATTGGTCGCTTCCCTTAACAAATTCACATAATGGAAATTCACCATCTGAAATTATGCACTGATACTTTGCCTGAACTTCGAAAATTGCAAAATTAGAGAGAAATCCAATATACTCAAGCTTCGCGCGGATTATTTCCTTCTTGTTATCATCAAGCTTATCCCAGTATTTTCTTCCAACTGTGGAATGAGAAATATGGTTATCATAGAGTCTTAATGCCAATCTGGTCATGTCAAGGAAAAATTCCATATCCTTAGAATTCTCAAGGAAGCTTAAAGTCTCACACATATGCTCATATCTATAAACACTATCATCATTAGTGGTAAAAGCAATCATATCTCCCAGACATCTCTCATAATCCGTATTAGTTTTTTCAGGATTTAATGCTGCTTTTTTATATCCATCTATCCATCTAATGTTCCATTCGTGATTTGCCTTATATTCATCAAGCGGAATACCATATTCATCAAATCGAACCATCCTAAGCATTCCATTTAAGTGTCTGTCAAAGTCACTTTGAGCGCCGCCCATATCCTTTGCAAGGATATCCTGAAGCGATGCCTTGAATCTACTTCCATTGGGAATATAGAAATCAGCAAGTTTCTTTGAATTACATTCCAAGGCAAAATTCATAACCTTAAGGCTTTCCTCATTTACTCTTGGATTTGTTTTTTTTGCGTTTTCATATTTATCAATTATCTTTTGCTTTCCGGCATCTATGACATTCTTTAATCTTTCCCTATTCTTCTTGCGATTAAAACTATATGCACTACTATAGATAGACTGATAGATCTCTCTTTCCTGCATTTGCTCTACAAACCTATCATATGTAATAAAAGTAGTAAAATCATCCGCTCTTTCTTCTGTAGTCTGTTCATTATAAACTCTGACTTTATCATCATGTGGCTGATTAAAAATAGCATAATCATCAATCTGAAGTGTTTGTACGCAATAGTTTATAGATGCATTATTTGCTAACTGTGTACCCAAATCAGAAACCAGATCCAGTTTCTTATTGATTACCTCATATGCCTGCTGATGTGTCTTTTTAATTCTTTCAAGATAAGGCATTCCAAGGCTACTGTATATGGCCCCCTTCATAAAGAAATCACCAGCAAACTTAGCCAGGAAATTAAATTTGGCAATTTTATCTGTATTATTTAAGGCATAGTCTTTTTCAAACATATCAGGGGTAATGGTTATATTTAAGATTTCGTTAATCTTTGAATCCATGATGTCATACAAAGCCTTCATATCTGCAGGCTCCTTTGTCGAATCCTTCATGGCTTCAATCAATTTTTCATTTTCTTTGCTGTCCGCTGAAAACAAGGCCGTAAACTGTCTTCTTGCATCGGTATTACCCTTAGCAAATTTATTGACAAATTTATCAAATACTTCGATATTAGCAGGCACATCAAGCAAGTCATAATATTTACGAAGGCTCTTCTGATATCTTCTCTCATAAAGGAATGAATCTCCAGTGTAATAATTAGCCAAAGGCAAATCATTATTATCTCCATTTTCCTGAACACCTTCTACCACAAATCTACCAAGAAATTGAGGTGATGTAATGTATCTTGCCAGGGCAATACGATTCTTTCCTTTATTTGTTTTAGGTTTAGATTTTCCATGAAGCGACATGTATTCATTAGCATCTAAAATAAGTGTTTCAGCCAATTCATTAAGCTGTTCCTTTAATTCTGCCTTATGCGCTTCATCAGCTTCCATCAGTTTTGTGTACAGCTTGTTAAATTCATATAATGATGCTGCAAGGGTTTTAAACTGGACGCTTGCTCCATCAGTTTCAACCGATCCGATTCCCCAAACGGAGATTTCAGCTAAGCTTTTCCCATTAAAATGCTTTCTAATCTCAGAATTACTACTTACAACTCTGCTCAGTGCTTTCCTTTCCGCCTTACTGAATAAAGGTAATGTGTGATTGCTCGGCTTAGGGATGTTTAAATACTCATCTGTATGTGAAATATCAAGCCATCCACCAATATTTAAAAGCGGTTCCTGCTGCTCCGGAATACTAAGTGTCTGTGTATTATCAATCTGTTGAACCATCTGTTCTCTTGGCATGTTCTTGTCCTCCATAATTCCAAATTATTTTTATTTTTGTAACCTTTTGAGTTATTTGATATGTTATACGCAGACTTCCCCAAAAGGGCTAAAATAATTCAGAAAATGTAGACATTATACACCATCGTTTGGAAACTTTCGAATTAACTTAATGACTTCTGCTGATTTAAGAACCTTGCCCATCACAAAAAATAATGCGATCACCGGAGTGAACGCATCTCTTGCCCATAATGATTCTTCTCTTCTGATTTATTTCAATTGCTATCATTTTTTAATACGCAACACCCCTCTGCAAAATCAGGCTTTATAAACCATAGGGAAATACTGAATTCCACCATCGTTTTGTAAAGGACCAACTTGCATAAACCCAAGTTTAACATAGATATCCTTCGCATAGATAGATGAATTTACTGTTATCTCCTTTGCTGAAGAG
>DCHL01000145.1:0-2598 GCA_002317595.1 Lachnospiraceae bacterium UBA1753
TGTAAAAATCTTGAGTATATAGGCTGATTGGGGAGTTGTATGAGTAGCCAATATACCTAAGAAATTTCTTGTATTGGCTATGGGCAGAAATGGCCTTAGCGCCAATATACTTCAGAAATTTTCTGTATAGGCCGGGCAAAGAATACGCCTTTGAGCCAATGTTACGCCCCAAAAAAAGGACAGTTCCCAAAGCACCCTTTCTTTTTTTGTTACATTTTTCTATAATCTAAACAAACATGACACACAGATGTCGTGTTTGAGGTGATAATATTGGTTTAGCGAAGTGAGAACACGACTTACTTCACTGAAAAGCACAGCGAAGCGAGGACACGACTTACTTCACTGAAAAGCACAGCAAAGCGAGGACACATCTCGCTTTGCATACAAAGCGAGATAGGGCATGAAAATAGACAGGCTTATAGGAATTCTCTCTATCCTACTGCAGGAGGATAGGGTGACGGCTCCGGAACTGGCCGAGAGATTTGAGGTTTCGAGAAGGACAATCAACAGGGATATCGAGGATCTGTGTATGGCGGGAATCCCGATAGAGACGATGCAGGGCAGCGGAGGCGGCATCCGGATAATGGATGGGTACAGAATGGACAGGACTGTTCTGTCGTCGAAGGATATGCAGATGATTCTGGCAGGACTCAGAAGTCTTGACAGCGTGAGCGGCAGTCAGTATTACGGTCAGCTTATGGAAAAAATCAAGGCAGGTTCCTCTGAATTTCTGAGCGGTTCCCAGTCAATCCTGATAGATCTGTCATCATGGCATAAGGACACACTGTCTGAAAGGATTGAGCTCATTCAAGATGCTATTGAACTGGGGAAGACAATCAGCTTCGAATATTTTTCTCCCAAGGGAAATTCACAGAGGGAGATTGAGCCGTACTTCCTGATCTTCAAATGGTCGAGCTGGTACGTGTACGGATATTGCAGTCTAAAGGGCGACTTCAGGCTGTTTAAGCTGAGTCGAATGGTGGACCTCGTGCACGCAGGGGATTTTGAGAAGAGGAAAGAAATTCCGATGCCTAATCTTTCACGCGAGAAGATTTACCCACGGGGACATTTGAAGGCAGTCTTTGACGCTTCGATGAAATGGCATCTGATTGAGGAATTTGGAATGGATTCCTTTTCAGAGCTTCCGGATGGGAAACTCCTGTTTGACTACGACTGTGCTGACGATGATGGGCTTCTTGCATGGCTTCTCTCGATGAGAGATAAGGTCACGGTGCTTGAACCGGAATCAATAAGGAAGAAACTGTTTTCCATTGCCAAGGACATTTCAGGCAGATACAAGGAAAGTGTGGATTAGAAAAGTTAATAAAAAGGTAGCAAAGGAGAAGAAACAGTATGAGTAAAGCATTTGTAGTAATTGATATTCAGAACGACATCACCAAGAATTACAGGGGAATAATTGACAGCATTAATGCGGCCGTGGACTGGGCGCAAAAGATGGGAATGCACATCGTGTACATTCAGCACCACAATATCTCGCCAGGGACCAGGACCTTCAAGCCTGGCACAAAGGGAGCTGAACTGGTACCTGAACTCAAGGTGGTGTCAGACAATATTTTTGCGAAGACCAAGGCGAATTCGCTGACCAGCGAGCCTTTTGCAGAATTTATCGAGGAAAATGGTATCGACGAGTTCTATGTGTGCGGGGCGGATGCGACGGGCTGCGTCAAGTCGACGAGCTACAATATGGCAAAGTCTGGATATACTGTGCACGTGATTTCTGACTGTGTGACGTGTTACGATCTTAAGAAGATTGATGAGATGCTTGAGTACTATGCGACGAAGGGGTGCGAAGTGAAGACACTGAGCGAATACATGTAGAGAACTATGGCGCTATAGAACTATAGAACTGCGGTGGGACAATGAAATATATAAAATGCAAAGCATTTTTGAATATGAAGAAGACGCACAAGAAGTGTTACTTGTGATATAATTACGGCAGCGGGCAAGAACCGGTGCCGTAATTTTTTAGTTGAATGGAGAGGGAAAGATATGAACTACATTTTTTTGGCAAACGGATATGAGACAGTTGAAGCACTTGCAGTTGTGGATATGATGAGACGGGCAAAGCTTCCGCTGACAATGGTTTCGATGAATGATGACTGCCTGGTTACAACGGCACACAATATCCCTATGATGGCGGATATGCCCTTTGCGGCATGCGATTTCTCGGATGCTGAGATGCTGATTCTTCCCGGTGGACAGCCTGGAACAACAAATCTTCAGAATGATGAGAGACTTGCACAGCTTCTTAAGGCACACAACGAAAAGGGTGGGCTCTTGGCGGCAATCTGTGCAGCTCCTCAGGTGCTCGGCGGACTTGGCATTCTGTCAGGAAAGCAGGCTTGCTGCTATCCTGGATGCGAAGGTGGAATGGGCGATGCAGAGATGACGATGAAGGCCGTAACAGTATCAGGTAACTGCATTACAAGCCGCGGAATGGGAACCGCAATTCTTTTCGGAGCAGCTATCATCGAGGCCCTTATCGACAAGGCGACTGCTGACCTGATTCTGAATCAGATCCAGTGGAACACGTCGGAGGAATAATTTTTTCCACTTCAAATTCAAAAATGCTTCGCA
>DCHL01000145.1:2695-7817 GCA_002317595.1 Lachnospiraceae bacterium UBA1753
GGGGTTATCTTGAATTCTTTATATAGAAAAATCCACATATAGAAAGAGTGACGATATGGGACTTGAGATTGAGAAGAAGTTTCTTGTAAAAAATATTCCTGACAACCTTGCTTCATATACAAGCCATCGAATAGAGCAGGCGTATCTCAACAAGCAGCCTGTAATCCGCGTGAGGAAGAGCGATGATGACTACTACATGACCTACAAGGGAAAGGGGATGCTTGAGAGGGAGGAGTACAATCTGCCGCTGACAGCTGAGGCCTACGAGCATTTATCTGCCAAGGCAGATGGCAACGTGATCAGGAAGACACGGTACGTCATTCCTTATCGAGAGCTTGATATCGAGCTTGATATTTTTGACTATCCTGAGGGTCTTGTGATGGCAGAGGTTGAGTTTCCATCACTGGTTGATGCGGACGCGTTTGTGAAGCCTGACTGGTTTGGCGAGGAAGTGACGTTGGATCCCAAGTATCACAATGTGAACATGGTGTAAGGACAGGATGGAATCTAGACTACAGGTTTAGTTTGCAATTTTGAAAAAGCAGGTATAATGACGACAGATTGCAGATAATGAGTGCTTGAATTTGCAGTATTCCCTGTGCTATAATGTCCGTTGACTGTGGCCGGGCGTAACTGGCCCGGAGTACAATCGGTTAATTTTTTAAGAAATGAGGACTATCATGAGTTTAAAGATTGAGAAGTTAGAGCACAATATGGCGAAGCTCACTTTTGAGACAACAGCAGAGGAGCTTGAAGGCGCTCTTCAGACAGCATATCAGAAGCAGAAGAAGAATATTTCTATCCCTGGTTTCCGTAAGGGCAAGGTTCCCCGCCAGATGGTGGAGAAGATGTACGGTCCTGAGGTGTTCTACGAGGACGCAGCTAACGAGCTTATTCCTGTAGTATATGACAGAGAGCTTAAGGAAGCTAAGGACATTGAGGTTGTTTCTCAGCCTGAGATTGATGATGTTAACATTAAGAAGGGTGAGCCCTTCACCTTCACAGCACTTGTTGCACTTAAGCCCGCTGTTGAGCTTGGCAAGTACAAGGGTGTTAAGGTTGAGAAGACTGAGGTAGAGGTTACTGAGGAAGAGCTTACAGCAGCTCTTGACCAGGAGAGAGAGAAGAATTCTCGTACAGAAGAGATCACAGACCGCGATGTTAAGGATGGCGATATGATTACACTTGACTTCGAGGGATTTGTTGATGATGTGGCATTTGACGGCGGCAAGGGTGAGGATTATCCCCTTACAATCGGTTCAGGCTCATTCATCCCTGGATTTGAGGATCAGCTCATCGGCGCTAAGATCGGTGAGGAGACAATCGTCAATGTTACATTCCCTGAGGAGTATCAGGAGAAGAGCCTCGCTGGCAAGGACGCAAAGTTCGTTTGTACAGTAAAGGCTATCAAGGAGAAGATCCTTCCTGTTCTTGATGACGAGTTTGCTTCAGAGGTTTCTGAGTTCGCTACTCTTGAGGAGTACAAGGCTGATGTTAAGAAGAACCTTCAGGAGAAGAAGGATTCTGAGGCTAAGAGAGAGAAAGAAGAGAAGGTTATCACAGCTATCGTTGAGGATTCCAACATGGATATCCCTGAGGCTATGATCGAGACTGAGGCTAAGGGTCTTGCAAGAAATTATGCACAGAGACTTCAGCAGCAGGGTCTTTCAATCGAGCAGTACTTCCAGTTCACAGGCATGACAATGGAGAAGATGATGGATCAGCTCAAGCCTCAGGCTGAGAAGAACATCAAGAGCCGTCTCGTTCTCGAGGCTGTTGTTGCAGCTGAGGGCATTGAGGCTTCTGAGGAAGAGTATCAGGCAGAACTCGCTAAGATGGCTGAGATTTACGGTCTTGAAGTTGACAAGCTTGTTGAGTTCATGGGCGAGGATGAGGCTGCATCTGTTAAGAAGGATGTTGCAATCCAGAAGGCAGTTGACCTTGTACGCGATGCTGCAGTTGAGGAATAATTATTTCTGCAATCTAGATAATATTTTTCAACAGGAATACATTGTTTACTAAAATAACGATCGGAGCCTGACCCGAACGGTCGGGCTCGTGTCGTTTAGAAAAGGGGGTTTAATCATGTTAGTACCTTACGTCATTGAAAACACCAGCAGAGGTGAGCGCTCCTACGACATCTATTCAAGACTTCTCAAGGAGAGAATTATTTTCCTTGGTGAGGAAGTGAATGAGACCACAGCAGGTCTTGTTGTAGCACAGCTTATGTTCCTCGAGGCGGAGGACCCCGAGAGAGACATCCATCTGTACATCAACAGCCCAGGTGGCGTTATCACAGCTGGTATGGCAATCTACGACACAATGAACTTCATCAAGTGTGACGTAGCGACATACTGTATCGGAATGGCTGCATCCATGGGAGCATTCCTTCTTGCAGGAGGAACAAAGGGCAAGAGATTCGCACTTCCCAATGCAGAGATTATGATTCACCAGCCTTCAGGCGGTTCGCAGGGACAGGCTACGGAGATTGAGATTGCTGCAAAGCATATCCTCCATCTGAAGCACTCGCTGAACACTATTCTCTCAGAGAATACAGGTCAGCCCTACGAGGTTATTGCTGCTGATACAGAGAGGGATAACTGGATGACAGCAGAGGACGCACAGAAGTACGGCCTCATTGATAAGATTATTACAAAGAGAGATTAGACGAAATGGCCAATAAATCAAACCGTGAGAACAATGTCAGATGTTCCTTCTGCGGCAAGACGGCTGAGCAGGTACACAGACTGATCGCAGGTCCCACAGGTTCTTATATCTGTGATGACTGCGTCATGATCTGTTCAGATATCATCGAGGAAGAACTCGAGGGCTGGGATGATGAGGAGGAGTCCACTGAGGGCATCAACCTTCTCAAGCCTGTCCAGATCAAGGAGTTCCTGGATGAGTATGTAGTCGGGCAGGACGAAGTCAAGAAGGCACTTTCTGTTGCGGTATACAACCACTATAAGCGCATTAAGGCGCCCAAGGATATGGATGTTGAACTTCAGAAGAGTAACATCCTGATGCTTGGACCTACGGGATGTGGTAAGACACTGCTTGCACAGACTCTGGCTAAGATTCTCAATGTGCCTTTTGCAATTGCTGATGCAACATCCCTCACAGAGGCAGGATATGTCGGTGAGGACGTTGAGAATATTCTGCTCAAGCTCATTCAGGCTGCAGAGTATGATATTGCAAGAGCCCAGATAGGTATCATCTATATCGATGAGATCGATAAGATTACAAGAAAGGGCGAGAATGTCTCCATCACCAGAGATGTATCTGGCGAGGGCGTTCAGCAGGCACTTCTGAAAATAATTGAGGGAACTAATGCCAACGTTCCACCCCAGGGTGGAAGGAAGCATCCACAGCAGGAGACTATTCCGATCAACACTACCAATATCCTGTTCATCTGCGGCGGAGCCTTTGAGGGACTGGACAAGCTGGTTGAGTCAAGACTTGACAGGAAGTCCATCGGATTTAATGCAGAGGTTGGAATCAGGAAGGAAGAGGATGAGGGAGTTCTTCTCTCACAGGTGCTTCCCGAGGATCTCACAAAGTTCGGACTTATTCCTGAGCTTGTTGGACGTCTCCCTGTTACCGTTGCGCTTGAGAAACTTGATAAGGATGCCCTTAAGAAGATTCTCACAGAGCCTAAGAGTGCACTTACCAAGCAGTACATGAAGCTCCTTGAGTTTGACAACGTCAAGCTTACCTTCGAGGATGGAGCCATCGATGTCATTGCTGAAGAGGCGATGAGAAGGAAGACCGGAGCCAGAGGACTCCGCTCTATCATCGAGGACATCATGGTGGATATCATGTACCGCGTACCTTCTGATGACAGCATAACAGAGTGCATTGTTACCAAGGGTGCTGCAGAGGGAACAGAGGGTCCTGAGATTATTTTTACAAATGGCAAGACAGCTGTTCTGGACATTCCCAAGAGAAGGGCTGTTAAGAAAAAATAAGAATTGCTGAGGCTGTCGCAGTTTTCTGTGGCGGCCTCTTTTCGAAATTATGAAGAGAGGATATTTTTCAGGCTCGTGCTGAAAAATAGGATTGAGATGATTATTACTTTACCGGCTGTGGCCCTTCGGGCGATGACCATCCTGCCAAATACTGTCATTCATTTTGATGTCAGCAGGAGGAAGTCCATAGTGGCTGTTGAAAACTCAATGATGACCAATCAGAAACTCTTTCTGGTGACGCAGAAGGATTCTGAGGTGACTGATCCTGGTGTAGGGCAGCTCTATGAGATAGGAACAGTTGCGTCCATCAAGCAGGTGCTGAAGCTTCCCGGCGATATAGTCAGGGTTTTAGTTGAAGGCGTTGAGAGGGGGAGGCTCCTTGCCCTTGAAGGGACTGAAGAAACCTGTCTTATCGCTCAGATTGAGACCTTTGGGGAGTCTGTGGATGTAGTGGCGGAGAATGACCCTGAAGACAGGATGAAGCGCGAGGCCATGGTAAGGGAGCTCAAGGATATTTTTCAGACATATTCTGAACATTTTCCGAAGGTCGGCAAGGCATTCACGAGACAGTTTGAGGCAGTGAGCGACCCGTCGAGGCTGATGGACGAGCTTGCGGCCAACCTCCCGATTGACTATGAGAAGAAGCAGCGGGTACTCTCCTGCGTGGAGATTAAGGAGAGGTTTGATACCCTTGTCGATATCCTGAAGGATGAGATTCAGGTGGCTGCAATTCGCGAGGATATGCAGAGCAGTGTAAAGCAGAAGATAGAGAAGAACCAGAAGGAGTATGTGCTCCGCGAGCAGATGTCCTACATCCGCAAGGAGCTGGGAACGGAATCTGATTCTGAGGAGGATGCAGACAATTACCTTGATGCGCTCGAGGCTCTCGAGGCGAGTGATGAGGTAAAGGCGAAAATCCAGAAGGAAATCAAGAGATTCAGGATGCTGTCCGGGTCTTCTTCTGAGAGCGCTGTGACCCGCGTATATATCGAGACGCTTCTCGAGATGCCCTGGGACAAGATGGATTCGGAAAACCGTGACCTGAAAAATGCGGAGGAGGTTCTGGAGGCCGATCACTATGGCCTTAAGAAGGTTAAGGAGCGAATGCTCGAATTCCTCGCAGTCAGGAATCTCACAGAGAAGGGTGACAGCCC